>NZ_VMHF01000015.1:0-47084 GCF_007559355.1 Allobacillus sp. SKP2-8
AACACAGAAGTTAAGCTCTCTAGCGCCGATGGTAGTTGGGGTTTTTCCCCTGCAAGAGTAGGACGTTGCCGGGCAATATACATAGCAAGTCACTGAATGTCATCTTTATAGATGATTGAATAAAATATAATTGGATTTATATTTTATTTTTTTGTATAATTGGAAGCTAGGAAGCAAGACAAGCACTGAGTAGGTTGAATAAAGTGTGTGTCATATAAATTTCTCTTATTAAATTCCAGCGTAGCTCAGTGGTAGAGCAGTTGGCTGTTAACCAATTGGTCGCAGGTTCGAATCCTGCCGCTGGAGCCATTGCTTCCTTAGCTCAGTCGGTAGAGCGCATCCATGGTAAGGATGAGGTCGCCGGTTCAAGTCCGGCAGGAAGCTTTTATGTAGAACATGGCCCGTTGGTCAAGTGGTTAAGACACCGCCCTTTCACGGCGGTAACACGGGTTCGAATCCCGTACGGGTCATATAATCGGAGGATTAGCTCAGCTGGGAGAGCACCTGCCTTACAAGCAGGGGGTCGCAGGTTCAAGTCCTGCATCCTCCACCATTTATGCCGGCCTAGCTCAACTGGTAGAGCAACTGACTTGTAATCAGTAGGTTGGGGGTTCAAGTCCTCTGGCCGGCACCATTTTAGACGGAGGGGTAGCGAAGTGGCTAAACGCGGCGGACTGTAAATCCGCTCCCTCAGGGTTCGGGAGTTCGAATCTCTCCCCCTCCATTTTATTGGGCTATAGCCAAGCGGTAAGGCAACGGGTTTTGGTCTCGTCATTCCCAGGTTCGAATCCTGGTAGCCCAGTATCATATGAAAAAGTGCTACTTAGTCATTAATTTGGCTGCGTAGCACTTTTTTGTTTCGACAGTGCGTATAGGTTGCTATCAACGATTGAATTCCTTGTTGGTAGGAGAGTTTTGCTCGTGGACAAACGCTCTCAATACCGGAAAGCGAATGAAAATAGATTTTTCCGTGTTTGATAGGCGCTCTCAACACCGGAAGGCGAGCCAAACTAGCTCCTTCCGTGCTTGATAAGCGCTCTCAACACCGGAAGGCGAATGAAACTAGCTCCTTCCGTGCTTGATAGGCGCTCTCAACACCGGAAGACGAGCCAAACTAGCTTCTTCCGTGCTTGATAGGCGCTCTCAACACCGGAAGGCGAGCCAAAATAGCTTCTTCCGTGCTTGATAGGCGCTCTCAACACCGGAAGGCGAGCCAAAATAGCTTCTTCCGTGTTTGATAGGCGCTCTCAACACCGGAAGACGAAGAGAAAGAGTTTCTTCCGTGTTTGATAGGCGCTCTCAACACCGGAAGGCGAGCCAAAATAGCTTCTTCCGTGTTTGACAAGCACTCCTAACTCCCTTCAACTCAGAAATTCATTAAACTTCAGATTAGTACTAGCTATTCTTTTAACAGAAGGAGTTCCACATCAAACAATCCACAACTCCTTGAATAAATATTCAATATTTTGTGCAGTTGAACCAAACTAATAATATGTTTAGAATGATTGCAGCAAGAGGAGGCATTCTCGAATGAATAAGTTTGGAATATTAGGCGTACCAATCACAATCGGTCAACCGAATAAAGGTGCCGATTTGGGTCCTGATGCCATTAGACATGCAGGTTTATATACTGTGTTACAAAATTTGAATGCAAGTTATCAGGATTATGGTAATGTACAGATAAAAAATGAAGAAGCAAATCAAATAGATCAAGCAACAAATTTAAAAAATTTAAATGAAGTCGCAGCTGCTAGTGAACTGACGGCCAATAAAGTTTCAGAGATGATCCAAGAGGGTCAGTTTCCACTCCTATTGGGTGGCGATCACAGTATGGCCATCGGAACAATTGCTGGGGTGCAAAAGCATTATGAAAATCTAGGTGTTATTTGGTATGACGCTCATGCGGATTTTAACACAGAGGAAACTTCACCTTCAGGAAATATCCATGGGATGTCCCTTGCTGTCAATTTAGGTATGGGACATGAAAAGTTGACTTCAATTTTACAAAACAAACCAAAGATTAAACCTGAAAATGTGATTATTATTGGTGCTCGATCAATCGATTCTGGTGAAAGGGAATTGATTAAAGAGAAAGGGATCAAAGTCTACACAGCACATGAAGTCGAACAACAGGGTATTGAATCCGTTATTGAAGAATCTCTTAACTATTTAGCAGCCCGAACAGACGGAATTCATTTGAGCTTCGATGTAGATTCTTTAGACCCGATTTACGTTCCTGGAACTGGAACACCGGTTGAAGGTGGGTTATCCGTAAGAGAATCTCATTATGCATTAAGATTGCTGAATGAGTCTGAAAAAATCGTTTCTGTAGAGTTCGTTGAAGTGAACCCATTATTGGATGAAAAAAATCAAACAGCTAAGCGAACGGTTGAACTAATTGGATCGTTATTAGGTGAACGATATATATAATTTATTTCGAGTTAGAGACTACCTGACATTAAGCAGGTAGTTCTTTTAATATTACGTGTCTTCACGCCAGTTTTTCAAATCTGAACGATTAAATAGAACTTTAAAACAAATGAAACCTCAATGATCAGTCAAACGTACTACTATTAGCTAGCCAAAGTGGCGAACAGAGGTCATGTTTATGGAAAATGAAATCAATCAAATCATCAAACAGGTGAAGAAGGGTAATAAGGATGCTTTCGGGGTAATCATCGATGCTTATGAAAGGCGGATTTACCAGCATTGTTACCGATTATTAGGTAGCTTTCATGACGCTGAGGAAGTAACCCAGGAAGCCTTTGTCAAAGCTTATACCAAAATTCATACGTTTAAAAACAAGCAAAAATTCTCACCGTGGATATATCGAATAGCGACGAATACAGCAGTGGATTGGATGCGTAAGAAAAAGCCTTTGTACATACTAGATCAACCAATTGCTGTCGGTGAAAATATCACGTATTTAGATCACGTAAAAAATACATCTGAAACACCGGAAGAGACAATTGAACAAAAAGAAAATCAGGATGAAATGCAGCAATACTTGTTGCAGTTGCCAAGTAAATATCGTGTTGTACTCGTATTACGTTATATGGACGAATTATCGATAAAAGAAATATCGGAAGTGCTTGATTTACCAATAGGAACGATTAAAACCCAGTTACACCGAGGAAGAGAAGCGCTTCGAGAGTTAATGCACGGACGAGCGAAGGGAGGTCAGTGACGAGATGGCTTGCACGCATGGATATCAAGAAAAAATTCATCAATATATCGATCAAGAAATGAGTTACAATGAAGAGCTAACGTTTAAAAACCATCTGATGAATTGCGAGAATTGTTTACTGCATTTTAGAGAACTAAACAATGTGGAAAAACAGTTAAAAAACGCACCTGCCATCTCCCAACCTTCAACTTTTAAACAGGACATCATCAACCGTTTGCCGAAGGAATCAAAACCAAAGAAATTTGCCAAAACGATCAAGGAGCATCCTTTCATTACAGCTTGTGCCATGTTTTTGGTTATGTTAATGACGTCAGCTTTCATCGAATTCCAATCAGATCAAAATGTGTATGTTTCAAATTATGAAGGCATTCAGGTCGAAGGGAATCGAGTGATTGTACCAGAAGGCAAAGTGATTCATGGAGATTTGACGATTGAAAATGCAATTGTTGAAATTCAAGGACATGTAAACGGAAATTTAACATTGGTCAATAGCGAACTTGCGCAGACGAACAGTAACATCAGCGGAGAAATCGTACAGGTGAATCGTTTCTTTAAATGGGCATCAATGCGCCTTTCACGGGAAGTCACTGAGTTTTTCCAGCAATTTATCTACCAATGAAATATGCAGTGAATTTATGAAAACGTCCATCTTCTTTGTGAGGAGAAATTGGACGTTTTCATATTTCTTCTAACGGAAAATGTAAATGAGGGGGATAGTTATGCTATAATAAAGGGTACATTTGAGAGAACGGTAAACTGATATTAATGAAGGAAGTGTGGGCATGAGTTGGGAAGAGTTTAACCTCCTCGATATTTTGCGAATCGTTGTGGACATTGCCCTCGTTTGGTTCGTTATCTATAAATTATTTTCCGTGATTCGTGGAACGAAAGCGGTGCAATTATTACAAGGGATATTTGTCATTTTGGCCATTTGGTTATTGAGTTCATTTTTCGAACTCCAAACCGTGCAATGGTTAGTCTACCAAGCGATTGATTGGGGTTTCTTAGCAGTAATTATCTTATTTCAACCAGAAATCCGACGAGCATTGGAACAACTGGGAAGAGGTAGTTTGTTTTCTCGATATTCGCAATCAGAGGAGAAAACGATTCAAGAATCAATCGATGCAATTATTAAATCCTGTAATTATATGAGCAAGAGACGGATCGGCGCATTAATGTCGATTGAGCGCGAAACGGGTTTGAATGATTATATTGAAACGGGGATTCCAGTAGGTGGGAAGCTGACGAGTGAACTGCTTACCAATATATTTATCCCAAATGCTCCACTACACGATGGAGCTGTCGTTATTCGAGATGATGAAATCGTCGCTGCTGCGTGTTATTTACCATTAAGTGAAAGTCCTTTCATCTCAAAAGAATTAGGTACAAGACACAGAGCGGCGATGGGGATAAGCGAAGTGACCGACGCGTTAACGATTATTGTATCTGAAGAGACGGGTCATATTTCGTGCTCAAAAAATGGCGAGCTTCATCGCCAATTGGATGAAGAAAAATTACGTAAAATCCTCATGAAAGAACTGAACGTATTGGAAGACTCCTCAACATCCAAGTCATGGAACTGGAGGGGGAAATCAAATGGATAAATGGTTGAAAAGCCCATGGTTTACAAGAGTTGTTTCGTTGTTTTTAGCAATCTTATTATACATTACCGTAGCAATTGATGAAGCAAATTCACAGGCACCAAGTAATACGCTTTTACCCTCATCTTCAACAGATGTCACAACTATCAACGATATCCCTCTACAAGTATCGATGGATGACGAACAATATGTTGTACGAGGGGTTCCAGAAACGGTTGATCTATCAATAGAAGGACCTAAAAGCGTTGTCATGCAGACAGCGAGACAACGGGACTTTGATGTTTATATTGATTTGAATGAATATGAAGCAGGTGTACATAATGTCAACCTGCAACATAATGGACTGTCGAATCAGTTAACGGTTTACATTGAACCGGAGACAGTAGAGGTCATTTTGGAAGAAAGAGCAACGGCGACCTTTCCATTAGAAAAAGAGTATATCGGTCAAGGGGATGCCGATATTACGGAAGTGTTTGCTGAAGAGCCGACAATTGAGCCAAAGGAAGTCGAAGTGACGGGATCTGAATCGGAAGTAGACAAAATCGCAACCGTACGAGCTTTAATCAATTTTAATGAGTTAGAGAATGATGGGGAAGTCACGAATATTCCGATTCGCGTATATGATAACCAAGGAAATGAACTGAATGTATTTGTGACCCCAACGACTGCTTCAGTACAGGCGGATGTGTCCGTACGTGATCGTCGTTATCCAATCCAATATGAAAAAATCGGAGAATTGGATGATAGCTTGGTCTTGGAGTCGATTAATGTTCAACCAGTCTCAGCAACGCTTCATGCAAAAGAAGAGCGATTAGATCAAATAAGTGCATTAGATCCATTGGAAATAGACCTATCTGAAATTACCGAATCGACAACCATTGAAATGGATGTTCCAAAACCTTCCGATACAGCAAAAATTGAGCCAGAAACCGTGGAAGTTGAAATTAACGTTTCTGAAGCCAAAGAAAAAGTATTCGAAGACGTGGAAATCGAGATTGAGAATGCACCAGAAGACGCTACGATTACATTCGTTGATCGTGAAGAGCCAGTTATTGATATCACGGCGATTGGTACGAAAGAAGACCTAGATCATTTGAAACGAAAAGATGTACGAGCTTCGATTGACGTCAGTGAGTATGTCGAAGGTGAAGTATTTGCAGAAATAGAACTAAAAGGACCTGAAAACACACGTTTACGTACAGAAGAAGAGCGTATACGCATTCAAATCGAACGATAGTTCAGATGAAGGAGTGAACAATATGGGAAAGTATTTTGGTACGGATGGAGTAAGAGGAGTAGCAAACAAAGAATTAACACCAGAACTAGCCTTTAAGTTAGGTCGTTATGGAGCTTATATATTAACGAAGGATGCAACAGAGAAACCGCGTATTTTAGTAGGGAAAGATACACGAATTTCAGGTGAAATGCTTGAGAGTGCACTGATTGCTGGAATCCTATCAGCAGGCGTAGACGTCATGCGCTTAGGCGTCATCTCTACACCAGGAGTTGCTTATTTAACAAAAGCTTCCGGAGCACAAGCAGGAGTCATGATCTCTGCTTCGCATAATCCGGTAGAAGACAATGGAATTAAGTTCTTTGGAGCAAGTGGATATAAATTAAGTGATGAAAATGAAGAGGCTATTGAACGATTAATTGATGGAGAAGATGACCTCGAACGTCCTGTTGCTGGTGATGTCGGTCAAATCATCGATTATTTTGAAGGTGCTCAGAAATATATTCAGCATTTGAAAGACACGGTTGATGTTGACTTTGATGATGTTAAAGTTGTACTAGACTGTGCGCACGGAGCTACTTCATGGATTGCCTCCCACTTATTCGGCGACCTTGAAGCGAATATCCAATCCATTGGTGCAGCGCCGAATGGCCTGAATATCAATGATGGTTACGGGTCAACGAGCCCGGAAAACTTACAGAAGGCCGTACTCGATGAGGGTGCAGATATCGGTCTTGCTTTTGACGGAGATGGCGACCGATTGATCGCTGTTGATGAAAAAGGGAATATTATTGATGGCGACCGAATCATGTACATTTGTGGGAAACATCTGAAAGAAAAAGGTCAGTTGAAAAATGATACAGTTGTAACGACAATCATGAGTAATATTGGTCTATACCGTGCCTTCGATGAAGTCGGCATTACATCGGATAAAACAGCTGTAGGCGACCGTTATGTAATGGAAGAAATGGTCAAGCAGGGCCATAACTTCGGTGGGGAACAATCAGGCCATCTTATATTCTTGGATCATAATACGACTGGCGATGGCATGCTATCCGGCTTGCAATTGATCAATGTCATGGTCGAAAAAGAAAAACCACTATCCGAGTTGGCTAGTGAGATTGAAATTTTCCCACAGGTTTTGAAAAATGTTCGCGTATTGGATAAAAACGAAGTACTGACGAGTAACGTCATTCAAGAAGAGATTGACCGCGTTGAAGAAGCGCTTGGCGATAAAGGTCGAGTACTTGTCCGCCCTTCTGGCACTGAGCCTGTCGTTCGTGTGATGGCGGAAGCACCAACGAAAGAAGAGTGTGAAAAAGCAGTCGATCAAGTGGTAGAAGCAATCGAGAAAACGTTTGGCTTAAAATAACATAAGATAAAAGGGAGTGTAGGGTTAAAAATGCTATACTCCCTTTTCATTTTTTGTTGACGAATCGGTTAAATGTCTTTAAAATGATAACGTTAGACTTATTTGGAAAAAGCAAGGAGGATAGAAGAAACAGTAACATGTAAAGCGCCTGGACTATTTTCTGTTCGGTAAAGAAGATAGTTGACGAGGAGGAGGTTTATCGATGTTTTCGGCGGATGCCTCCCGGTTGCCCATCTCAACTGCTATGTTTTGTGGTTAAAGCATGAAGGTGACTTCATGTACAAAGCCACAGACAAGATGGACATAACAAACACGAGAAAGGGGCAAACGAATGCCCCACATCAAAGGATATTTGTTTGCCTCTTTCCATTGGAGGTAAAAAATATGTGCGGAATTGTTGGATATATCGGTGAAAATGATGCAAAGGGAATATTATTGAATGGCTTAGAGAAACTTGAATATCGAGGGTATGATTCAGCTGGGATTGCTGTTCAATCAGCCCAAGATCTCAAACTTTTCAAAGTCAAAGGCCGTATTGCTACGTTACGTGAAGCGGTAGATGAAAATACGGAAGCAACCGTTGGAATTGGACACACACGGTGGGCGACACATGGCCAACCGAATGAAACAAATGCTCACCCACATATGAGCCAGTCAGGACGTTATACACTCGTTCATAATGGGGTTATTGAAAACAATCATGAATTGAAAAGCGAATATTTAACTGATGTCGAATTTGTCAGTGAAACAGATACAGAAGTCATCGTTCAACTAGTGGAGCAGTTTGCCAAAGAAACAGGTTCAACGATGGATGCTTTTCGGAAAACAATCTACTTATTGGAAGGCTCTTACGCCATTGCACTATTGGATCAACAAGATGAGGAAACAATTTTTGTTGCAAAAAATAAAAGCCCACTCCTTGTTGGAAGAGGAGAAGGATTCAATGTTGTTTCCAGTGACTCAATGGCGATGCTGCAAGTGACAGATCAATTTGTCGAGTTGATGGATGATGAAATTGTCCTTGTTCAAAAAGATCAAGTGACGATTCAACAACTTGATGGTACAGAGGTGGAACGCGAATCATTTGAAGTTGACATGAATGTAGATGATATCGAAAAAGGAACGTATCCACATTTCATGTTAAAGGAAATTGACGAACAACCTTTTGTCATGCGGAAAATCATTCAAGAATATCAGAATGAGTCCGATCAAATTAAATTGGATGAAGGTGTTCGCAATGCGATGAAAGATTGCGATCGTGTCTATATTATCGCCGCGGGAACAAGTTACCATGCAGGATTGATCGGCAAAGAATTACTTGAAATAGTAGCAGAAGTGCCAACTGAAGTGCATATTGCCAGTGAATTTTCATACAACATGCCATTGCTGTCTAAAAAGCCATTGTTTATTTTCATCTCACAAAGCGGAGAAACAGCTGACCTACGTGCTGTATTAGTGGAAATCAAGAAAACGGGACACCCATCGATTACGATAACGAATGTTCCAGGCTCTACCCTTTCTCGTGAAGCAACACACACACTACACTTGCACGCAGGCCCTGAGATTGCTGTAGCTTCTACAAAAGCTTATACGGCTCAATTGGCTGTTTTGACGATACTTGCGGTAGATACAGCACAAGCCAAAGATTTGAAATTAGACTTCGATCCATTGAAAGAATTAGCCATCGTCGGAAATGCGATGGAAGCTTTATGCGACCAAAAAGATCGATTCGAAAAAATTGCGTATCAATATTTGTACACTACACGAAATTGTTTCTTTATCGGCCGCGGAATGGACTATCACGTAGCCCTAGAAGGAGCACTAAAGCTAAAAGAAATCTCTTATATCCAAGCAGAAGGATTTGCTGGAGGAGAACTGAAACACGGAACCATTGCCTTAATCGAAGAAGGCACACCAGTCATCGCATTATCTACCCAAGAACATGTGAACAACTTGATTCGCAGCAATGTTCAAGAAGTAGAAGCCCGCGGTGCGAATGTGTGCATGGTGACGAGAGAAGGATTAGAGCGAGCAGAAGATGATGTCATCATTCAGGATGTTCATCCGTTACTTGCCCCACTCGTTAGTGTCTTGCCACTTCAGTTAATGGCTTATTATGCAGCATTGCATCGTGACTGTGATGTTGATAAGCCGAGGAATTTGGCGAAGAGTGTGACGGTGGAGTAGGAAAGATCTTGGGAGCATTACTTGTCTCCCTAAAACTCAAATTTATTTTTGAAATTCAAACTTACCAGAAGAGAGTAGAGAGTTGCAAATAAGATCAGGAATAGAGCAGGAAAACAGGAAGAGCTGATGTCGTTGTAACAGACGATGTCAGTTTTTTTGTGTTCCATCCCGCTTCATCTGAACCCCTTCATCCCTTGGCATACTGGGTATGAGCAAATATAATGCCTTCATGAATAGCTATACGAGTAAGGGTGCAGTCCGCATCGCTTATTCGTGGATTCTTACTATTATTATCACAAATAAAAGATTGGCCCGGTTCAGCTAATCTCCCGTGTACAACACTATATGAAATTACATGCATAACATAAAATTGAACCACCATATACTGAACCGTACGTACGATGGTGTGAGAGGTCGGAGATTAAGATTATCCAGATTTGTCAAAGACGACCCTGAGAAAGAAAAACGCTTCTACTTATATATCCTTGTACAGACACTACAGAGAATGGTTGGATAATCACTCGCCAATAAAACAATCGATTAGACTAGCAGGTTATCCCTCTGACTAGGAACAGCGAGACAAGAAATCACAAGAAGCTTATGGGTCTTGAATCAAAGGCCGTGGAGACGTGTCAGTTGTAAAAGGCTGATGCAGGGAGTGGGTACTGTTTCAATGATAGAAAAACACGAGAATAAGCTACCTCAAACAGTTGGATTTATTAACGCTGTCACTGAATAGATCAATCATTTCAGATTAGAAGAGTTAAAACTATTCTTGCAGACATGGAACAAAATGTTGTGGTCGTCAAGCCGTGGAAAGTCTAGCGTAGGTCTAATATCCGGTAAGAATTTAAAGAGGAACTGAAGGAGTATATAGAAGATTAATAAAATTAAATAAAAAGTATATTTATTGCACAAATAAAATTTATATGTAAGAGAGGCACCTCTACCTTTGTCAGAGGTGTCTATACTTTAGTTGCTTTGATTCCTTTCTTTCTAGGAATATTTTTGGAGTTTTTCAGGGATATTTTTGATGGGCGCAAGTGTTTTCTTAAATTTCTGTAAAGATATTGAGCCCAATAATCTGGCCCCATATGTTCCGCCCAATTAGGGTCTTCCATCATTTTATTTATTAAAGGCCTATTTTTTATTAAGCGCGATGCTACCGTGTTATTTACGTTGTACTCTTTAATCAATATATCAAGTGTAGCTTTTCTTAAAGTTGGAAGTTCTTTTTTTTCTTCGTTTTCTAAGACTTCAATTAACTCTTCGTATGATAGCTTTTTTTTATTCATTCATTTCACCACCCTAATATCTGATAATATATTATATGCAACAATGCCTTGATTATGAATGGACAACTGTTTATAACTGCTATATTGGGAAATTCCCTCGAGAAATGCCTTCAATTCAATCCTATCATTATCAAGCAAATCAATTAAACGGAATATTTTTCCATCAGCAACTGGTCCATACACAAAGTCATAATCTGAAGTATTTTTAACTTTCTTTGATCGAGCCATGTAAATAAATTCAGCCCAGTCTTCGTTCATAGTATCAAATATTAGACCATTATATTCTTTGAAAAGTCTGTGGCGATCTAATTCGAGTTGCACTATTGCATCTTTGTAGGGTTTATTAGCTTTTCTTTTGGCCTGTCGGTATGCTTGATTATAGTCCGAAGTTAAATAAAAACCTCTACCAAAGTCAACAAATTCTCTTCCCTTGGTTACGTCTATACTTGTTAAAATCGATTGAACATGTTCTGTTGTAGTACCATGGTAAAAAGTGTTTGGAAAGTTACTGTAGTCATACTCATTACTTTTTAACATATACTTATCCTTTTTCTTCAATTATACCATGTAGTTTTAGTAGAACAAAATTGTTTGTCCACCGTGCCCCTTATTTAGTGGCATCATGCAAGCAAAATTACGGATTCGATGACTAAACGCAAAAAAGGTTAAGCATTATTATGCCAATGAATCAACGGGGATTTGCGGAGGTTTTTTATTTCAGCACTCAATCAAATTGGACATGATCACAGATGCATCAAAATGAGCTCGTCAACCCAGTTATAAGCTCGAGCGTGCATACACCTCGGTGTAGGTCAAGAAAGATTCTGCCGCTCTCTATATAATGTGTGACAAGGATGTATTTTGGGAATGTGACGAATACTATTAGGGATCTATAATTTGCTCTGAGGGCGGTAGTATTTATGGTTTAGGTTATTGTTAGGGCAGCAATTATTTATACGGCAACTGCATTCGATTTAATCGCTATATTACTGATCTTTTTCGCGAAAGCTGAGACTAAAAAGCAACGAAGGCAGATATATATTGGTCAATTTATTGGTTCCTCAACGTTAATTGTCATTAGTCTATTTTTAGCCTATGTATTAGGTTTCGTTCCTGATAAATGGATCCTTGGTTTATTAGGTTTGGTTCCTATCTATTTCGGTCTTAAAGTAGCGTTTTTTGGTGATGACGAGGGAGCTGCAGCAGAAAAACAGATGGATCAGAAAGGACTAGGCCAATTAGTAAGAACCGTAACTGTCGTGGTGATCGCCACTTGTGGTGCCGATAATATCGGATTATTCACACCTTACTTTATCACATTGGAAGTAAATGAACTTATAACGACGTTAATTGTCTTTTTTATACTGATTTTTGTGGTTGTGTTTTCTGCTGGACTCCTTTCGAATATTCCAGGTGTTGGAGAAGTTATTGAAAAATTCAGCAGGTGGATTATAGCAATCGTTTATATAGGAGTAGGTGTCTTAATTATTTATGAAAATAAAACCGTTCAAACATTGTTATCTTTCCTGAATTAAATTCAAGGAAGTTTTTTGAGCCTTCCGAAGTAGAGAGGTCAGCAATAAGGGCTTCAAAGCCTTGGTTCCCATTCACTTGCCATAAATTCTACTTCCTTAAAGTTTGCTTAGAACCGAGTCCATGTGAAGATTGAGAAGTAAGCTGTGTATCACCCTGTTATTTAAACTTCTTTGAATAGATAAACTTTGTAATCGGAATTGTAACGAAAGTAAGACCTACCACTATGACGAGTGGATAATTGTCAATTTCGTTGAGCCTGCCTGTGCCTTCAGAAATAAATAGTATTAAACCAGATAGGATCATTAAAACATAATAACCGATTTTGGCACTTTGGGTTTCAATATGCCGATCTAATTCATCCTTCTCACCTCTACCTTCGTGATCGCCCCAGTTCAACCAGTTAAAAAAATAGCTTAAAGCTAAAAAACTGAAGAATATACCAGCGGAATCAATCGTTCCATAATATAGCCATTTGTATAAGGTCGTTCCTCCGATGGTCAGAAAAACAACAAAGGCTAAGATAGCGATAATTTTTTTAGTTTTATCCATGTCTCTTTCCTCCATTATGTGAGTTAAATAAATCTTCCATGGCTACATCGAGTGTCTTTGCGATATCAAATGCTAATTGCAAACTCGGGTCATATTTATTATTTTCGATAGCGTTAATCGTTTGTCTACTTACATTGCATAGTTCCGCCAATTTACCCTGTGAAAGACTGTTTTTTTCTCTATACTCTTTAATTTTATTCTCCAATTCTGTTGCCTCCACATTTACAAGGCGTAAAAAAAATTTTACAGGTTGTATGTTAATACAGGGGAGAGGGAGTGTAAAACATGTTTTACACGTAAAACTATAAAATACTTCAATACTAAAATAACCATCATAGTGAATCCAACCACTACCAAAGGTAATACACAAATGGGTTCTTAAAAATAGGTGCAAAATCTTATAAAAATAAGTTACCCTTATATAAGTGATTCTTTAAAAAAGAGTGAGCTAGCATAGATTGCTGTAGAGAGTTCTTACAAATGATAACGCTTTCTGATAATCTAGGAATCTATCGCTACATCATTGAATGAAGGGGTGTCTGAATGTTCAACGGAGAGGAACAAACGGTTTTAGCTGTAACTGTTTTCGTTTACTTTATTATTTTATTTGCATTGGCCCTATACATGAGTCGAAAAACGAAAACATACGAAGATTTTAATGTTGCTGGGAGATCAGTCGGTTTATTCCCGATTATGCTGACGTTTATCGGAACGGGCGTTGGTGGATCGACGTTATTAGGTTATATGGAGAATGGTTACCGCTTGGGGATGGGTGAGCAGTGGATCAATATCACGATGCTATTTTCCATCATTATTTTCGCATCTTTTTTGCTGAAGCGGGTTAGGCATCTAGGTGAAGTACATAACATGGTCACATTGGGTGATTACACAGCTTTGCGTTATGGCGAGAAGGCGCGGATTCCAACTGTGATTAGTGTATTATTTTCCTATTGTGCGATGACGGGTATGCAGTTTGTGGCGATTGCAACTATCTTGAACCTGATTATTGGACTTGATATAACGTTCGGGATTATCCTAGGGTGGTTTATTTTAACGTTAAAGACTTACTTGGGCGGATTGAAGGCCGTTATTTGGCAGGATATCTTCCATGGAACCATCCAAACGTTAGGCATAGTCGCCTTGTTTGTTGTCGTAGTAGTCGCTGCGGGAGGCTGGGATTTAATCGTCAAAAATGCCAATTCTGTCAATCAAGTGAATATGGTCGGTATATTCAATATCGAAGCAAGCGAGATCTTTGTTTATCTACTGACACTAGGTGTCTATCAATTTATTCGACAAGACCTATGGCAACGTGTTTGGGCAGCAAAGAATATCAAGACGGCGAGGAATGGTTATTGGATTTCTATGATTATTGCGATTTCATTAGCTGCACTCGTTGTAGCGATTGGTGTCTTTAGCCGTTTTGGGTTAGGTATAGAAAATGTTGATCCAGCACTTATTTATTATGGGGTTGTTGGGGAGTTATTTCCATTCCCACTTGTCGTCGTCATGATTGTTGTATTATTGGCGACGGTCATATCAAGCGCAGATTCCTTTTTTATTGCAGGTTCATCATCGATTGCAAATGATTTGATCAGACCGAACGTAAAACACTTTGATAACAAAAAAATGTTAGCTTACAGTAAGATTTCCGTTTTGATTGTGTCTGTGATCGCACTTGTTGCTGCTTTGGCGATTCCAGGATTAGTGAATCTGATGGTAACGGGGACAGCGATGTCCGTTTCCGGTTTATTAGCACCCGTTATGTTTGGATTGTTTTGGAAAAGAGTAACGAAGGTTGCAGGAATCGCATCTATGTGGGGCGGTCTTATTGCTGCAGTCATTTGGCAAGTTTTAGGACATCCTTTCGGTTTGCATCCTGTATTTATAGGCTTGCCTTTATCCATAGCAATTTTATTGATTGTTACGCTTTTTACCAAAAATAACACGCATCAAGAAGTTATTTCTTAAGAGAGAAGATTTAATTGAGGTTATATACTGATTCAATAGGGCTTGACCATTTTCATGGTCTTGCCTTAATTTTTTCTTTATACCTATTAAAATGGCAATTCATCATCATCCATATAATAATGATTATTGTGTTTTACCGTTTTTTTGTTTTTTTCACTTTTTTCAAGATCATATTTTTTTGTTGTTTCTAGCTTATTCCACTCCTCCCACGTTACCCCAAAAGGTACTCCTCCGGAAGTATACCCAGCAATAAATGCAAACCTTTCATTGCTATTTTCTAATAATTTCTCCTCGATCTGTTCCTCTCGTTTCAATTTCTTTCGTTTTTTATTCTCATACTTTTTTTGGTGGTCTGCATTCTTTAATTCTGTCTTATAACTGCTTTTTACTGGATATCCTAGTATTTCCAATTCGTTCACTGCACATTTTTTATCAACTCCAAAATGCTTGCTGTAACCAGAAACAAGATTATTCCCTTCATACTTGGGAATCCAATATTTAGCGGCTTCTAATCTGCGGGACCGATTCATTCGTTTATGGCGTGGAGTACTTCCTTTGTGTATTTGTCGTTTTGTCACGTATACCGCCTATCTTTTCTATATGTTTATAACGGACTGAGCTCAATCCTTAAATATCATTCATAGAGACTCTGTGTAATAGAATTATAACAAGTGTTTTCATTTATTAACAGCTCATTCGGCTGTGCTTCCCAACCCCTTAAAAGTCGCAATCGAAAAGGTAGGTCTGTTAAACTGAATATTAAGAGAACAATAAAACCACCAGTTTTATGGAAAAGGAAGTGAAAATATGCGGTTGGATAACAAAGAAAAAATGATTCAAAGCTTTCAAGAAGTGCGGTCGAAAACTAAACAATTAGTTTCGAACTTAGAGACGGAGGATTTTATTCTCCAAGCCGCCACCCATGTCAGTCCGACAAAATGGCACTTGTCCCATACGACTTGGTTTTTTGAAAAGTTCATTTTAGAAGACTACATCCAAGATTATGAGCATTTTAACTCGGTCTTCCTCTATCTGTTTAATTCATATTACGAAACAGTGGGTACCCCTCATCCTCAGTCTAGACGAGGATTGATTTCACGACCGACCGTTGAAGAAACAATGGAATATAGAGAATTTGTTGATGAGCGTGTTGTAGAGTTATTGAAAGAAAAAGAGTTTGATAGTGATCTACGAGACCTTATTGAGATCGGTTTGCATCATGAACAGCAACATCAAGAATTAATTTTAATGGATATCAAATACAACTTTTCTTTCAATCCCTTGTATCCTGTTTTTAAGAAGGAAGAGGTTCCACAAAAACAACAGGAAGCACCAGAATTAGCGTTTCATTCTTTTGAAGGTGGCCTCGTTGAAGTGGGCCATAACGAAGAAGGTTTCTCTTTTGACAATGAACGTCCAAGACATAAAACCTATTTATATCCTTTCAAGCTGGCAAATCGGCCAGTGACAAACGGTGAATACATCAAATTCATCGGGGATGGCGGATACGAGAGTCCAAAATATTGGCTGTCTGACGGGTGGAAAAAGAAGGATGGAAGAGCCCTGCTTATTGGCAACAAAAAGACGATAAATGGTATCTCTTCACATTGAGTGGCTTACAAGAAATCGACCCACATGCACCTGTGAGTCATGTGAGCTTCTATGAAGCGGATGCTTTTGCGAGATGGGCAGGTAAACGATTGCCAACAGAGCAGGAATGGGAATTTGTGATGAGCAACCAGCCGATGGATGGCCAATTTATGGAAGACGGACATTATCAGCCTCATTCGGAGTATTCGGAAGAGAAGTTCATGAAAGCATATGGCGACGTTTGGGAGTGAACACAAAGTCCATATGTTCCTTATCCACGAACGAAACCTTTAGAAGGCGCTCTCGGAGAGTACAATGCCAAGTTCATGGCTAATCAGATGGTTTTGCGAGGTGGCTCTTGTGTCATTCCACGGACGCACATTCGGTCAACCTATCGAAACTTCTTCTTTCCACATATGCGTTGGCAGTTCAGTGGCATCCGATTAGCAGATGATGTGTGAAACTAGGGGGGTGTCAGCCATACCTTTACAAAATCCAATTCTTTTTAAATTAAAACCCTCAGCAAGTAAAAAGATTTAAACAAAGTTAATGAAATATAAAAAAGACTGGCTTTTCATCGAAAGTCAGTCTTTTTTATATAAATTTTACTTTTCTGAATCTTATGTACAAAAACTTTCGTTATATAGACACCAATAGGAAGTAATCTCTGTCTAAACCTAGGTACTGGTAAATGGAATGCATTATAAAAAGATCATTCTAAGAAAAGAGGGTATAAAATGACTAAGTTTCATGGATTTTTATACAATTATCCTGCTATTGAAAACCTGAACAAAATGGAAGATGAATTTCATTATAGAGATGAATCTATTTTCCTAGGCTATGTTCAATTGTCGAATGAGGTTACCCCACAAGAAAGAATCTACGAGAATGAACGCTATTGCATTGTGTTTATTGGAGCAATTTATAATAAAAAGGAACTTCAAACTAGGCTAGAAGACAGTGGTTATTCTTTTGCGACCACATCAACGACGGAAGTTTTACTAAACTTGTATCAGGAAGAAAAGGAGAAAATGCTAACGCAGTTACGTGGTATGTTTAGTCTGTTGATTTGGGACAAAGTAGAAAGGGAGTTATTTGGCGCGCGTGATCGATTTGGGATTAAGCCGTTTTTTTATACAGAAAGCGAATCGGGTTTATCCGTCGCAGGAGAGGTGAAGTACCTTGTGGATAGCGAGACATGCGAATTGAATGAAGAAGGACTCCATCATTACTTAACCTATCAGTATGTACCTGAACCTCAGGTGATGAAGCAAGGAATCAAGCGACTCGAGCCAGGTCATTACTTTACAAAGAAACCAAATGAACCAATGAACATCACTACTTATTGGAAACCGAACTTTCAACCAAATGAACAAGCAACTGGTGCACCGTTGAAAGAAATAAGGGACACATTGAGAGATTCTGTTCACGCTCACCTACAGACAGATCGAAAAATTGGTGCGTTTTTATCCGGTGGGGTTGATTCTAGTGCAGTTGTAGCGTTGGCAAAGGAAATTCATCCGACGATCCAAACATTTACGGTTGGATTTGAGCGGGAAGGCTATAGCGAGATTGATATTGCCAAGGAAACAGCGGCTCAACTAGGTGTCGATAACCATCATTACGTTGTCGGTATCGATGAATTTGTCTCAGAGCTACCAAAGATTATTGAAGAAATGGAGACGCCACTAGCCGACCCAGCAGCCATTCCATTATATTTTATTTCTAGGGAAGCGAAGAAGCATGTTGATGTGATTCTGTCCGGTGAAGGGGCAGATGAATTATTTGGTGGTTACAACATTTATCGTGAACCGAGCTCGTTAAAGATGTTCCAATATGTACCTAAATCTATGCATGCAACATTGAATCAGCTGGCGAGCAAGTTACCAGAAGGTACGAAAGGTAAGAGTTTCATCGACCGAGGAACAACACCGCTGGAAGACCGTTTTATAGGGAATGCCAAACTTTTCGGTGAGTCTGAAAAAGCGATGCTCCTGAGGAACTATCATGCGGAATACGACCACAGAAACATTACTGCACCTTTATACAAAGAAGTCACTCATTATCCAGATGTTCAAAAGATGCAGTATATCGATTTGCACACATGGGTTCGTGGCGACATTCTCTTAAAAGCGAATCGGATGACGGCGGCGCATGGGTTAGAAATTCGTTCACCTTTTATGGACTTGGAAGTATTTAACGTCGCATCTAAATTAACACCCGAACAATGTGTGACGAAGGAAACAACCAAGTATGCGATGCGAGAAGCGGTCCGTGGGATTGTTCCTGATTCCGTGCTTTACAATCGTAAGTTGGGATTCCCAGTTCCCATTCGCTATTGGCTCAAAAATGAACTCTTTGATTGGGCAAAGCAACTGATTGAAGAAAGTAAAGTCGACGATTTATTTAACAAAGACTATGCCTTAGGTCTATTAGAGGCTCATCGAGAAGGTAAAATCGATTATTCAAGAAAAATTTGGGCAATATTGGTATTTATTATATGGCATGAGCAAGCAATGGAACACGAAGAAAAAGAGGAGGAACCTTTAAGTGAGATGTTGAGTTAGTTTCTTTAATAGACCGGGACAAGCGCCCGGTCTTTTTTCATGTGCGAATTCATCAACAATCTAATTTTTTCTACAAAGTTATGATCGGCTGACTATCTTTTTCCCGTTAAGACACAGCGTTCAACGCTTATTGCTGGTATAAAATCGTTTGAGCAACTCCGATAAAATATTCTGATTCAACAATAATATGGTTCAACACAACTTTGGCTGTTGGATTGGTGCTAATCGGTTGGCTTTCTTCCATGATTGTATGGCAAAAGTTAATAAACTGTTGGCTCTGCTGTAGGCAAAAAGACAGAAGCTGCATTGTATCATGATAGAGAGCCTGTGAAACTTGTCCATTTGAACGGTTTACTGTTTCAATAAACCTTATGACTCGGTGGTGTGTATTTTTAAATTCCAGTTCCCATTCCTTTAATGCATTTACATATTGCTGTTCAAGATTTCCTACAAGCTCTCTAATAACAACGGTATGTTCCTCTTCTTGGTGCTTCCAAAACTCAGCCTCGTCAAGAACACGTAACGGCATCTGGTTGCCATAATAATATTGCATTCATCAACCCTCCATCATTTTGAATCGTCATTTCATATATATTCAAAGCATATTAAATAAGAACTCTTTAAAAAAACTACCTACATCATATTCAAATATTTCTAGCATGTTGGGAATTCTTTTCTTACTTTATCAGCCTCAGAATTACAAACCGATCCTTTACGAAAAAGGCGAATACTTAGTTAAGCATTCGCCACCCGTTAATTGAACACTAAAATGGAATCAATGCATATCTTTCCGTATAATAAAAAACAACAGTCAGTGTAGTTACTGAAAGGAAGCAATAGAGATGTCTAGTAAAGAAAAAATGGCGAAATTAATACAAGGTTATGAGCAAAAATTACGGTGCCCTTTATGTCAGCAATCCGTTCGTGTTGTTGAATTCAGCAAATTAGTCTGCCAGAATAACCATGCATTTGATCTTGCGAAACAAGGTTATGTGAATTTATTGAATCAGCCGAGTGACAGTCAATACGACAAAAAGCTCTTCAATTCAAGGCGTGAGATCATTACACAAACGAACCTTTATCAATTATTACATCATAAAATCTCCGAAGTCATAGCGGATCATTTAGCGGGGCGTAGTAATCAAATTCTATTGGACGCGGGATGCGGGGAAGGCTCGCATTTAGGTAAGGTAATGGAAGGAGAAAAGGAACGCTTCAATGCCGGTATCGGGATTGATATTTCCAAAGAAGGCGTCAAGATGGCTGCAGGAAAATATAAGGATCAGATGTGGTTTGTTGCTGATTTGGCTAACTTGCCTCTTAATGATCAGTCAGTAGCTGTAATCATGAACATTCTTTCACCTGCCAATTACCAAGAATTTAAACGTGTCTTACAAGATGATGGCCTGGTGGTTAAAGTTGTGCCACGTGCTGGGTACCTTGCAGAGCTTCGTGAAGCGTTAGGAAAAAAGAATGAACAAGCTTACGACAATGAAAAAATAACATCGCTTTTCAGAGAACATTTTTATGTGGTGGATGAAATATCTATAACGGATCGAGTAGAACTTTCTTCTGAAGAACGCGCTCATTTAACAAAAATGGCGCCATTAGCATGGCATGCAGAGCAAGAAAAGATCGATCATTTTATTGAAGACACTTCCGACAAGATTACTGTTGACCTAGATGTTTTAGTGGGCAGGCGTAAAGATCGTTAGGTTACTAATGACGACGTAGATATACAGTTGGGCGGTTGAGCCTAGCTGTATTTTTTGTTTCTTTAACCTCAAATCCATTCAAAAGTATGATATTCTATAATAAATTATTTGAAAAATCCGACAGAAAGAAGGTCATTGAGTGGCGATTCTTTTTCAATTTGTTCTTTGGATCCATGTGATTGCAGGGTTTACAGCGATTCTAGTTTTGTGGGTTCCTATTCTAACAAAGAAAGGCAACAAACTTCATCGAAAGTCAGGCTGGATTTTTGTTGTTTCAATGACTATTATATCGTTTTCAGCTATTTATATGGGATGTTATCGACTTTTATCAACGCCGCCTATTGAGGCGGAAACGCGTTCTTTTTCATGGTTTTTAATCTATATTGCTATTTTAAGCGGCGCATCCGTGTGGTATGGTTTGCGTGTGTTGAGGTTCAAGAGAAGAAAAGGGGCACATCGCCAGTCAATCGATCTAACATTCACACTAGCGTTACTGACTTCGAGTTTCGCGATTATGGTTTATGGTTGGAGTGTCGAGTTTCCGTTACTTCAATATTTTCCGATAATCGGATTGTTCCTTGGTGGGGCACAATTCATTTATTGGATACCCGTGCCAAAAATCCGATTTCATTGGGTTGTTGAGCATATTAGCGGAATGCTCGCTAGCTCGATCGCAGCGATTACAGCTTTTGTCGTATTTGGTGCACCACGTCTATTACAAGTGGAATCCGTGAGCCTGTTGATCTGGTTTTTGCCGACAATTATTTTTACTCCGATGATTATTTTGTTTTCGAGACATTATGGTCAAAAGTTTGCAGGAAATTCACGACAGTAGCCATTCTAAGTTAGATGAATAATCATAAATAGACTAGGACATTAATGAGTACTGACATCGGTCGGTGCTTATTTTTTGTGAACGAAAATATAACTGTTGAAGCTTTGGCAATTAATGTTGAAGTCATTCGAATTAATGTTGAAGAAGTACGGATTAATGTTGAACCAGCGCCTATGAATGTTGAAGAATTACAATTTAATGTAGAAGCTTCACAAATTAATGTAGAAGACACGTTGACGTCATCTTAAAAATATAAAATAAACCTGCACTCCAAAAGGAATGCAGGTTACATACAGTTCGAGATTCATGAATTACAAACTATAATGAACAGTTTTTGGTCAAGCTAACGAAAATCAATCACCATTAAAAATCGTGTTTTTGACGACGACATAATCTGTTTGACGAATGGCGTCGAGTGTTTTGCCGCCAGCGTAGGAAATGGATGACTGTAGATCTTGTTCCATTTCTTTTAACGTATCGGCAAGCTTTCCTTTATATTCGACAAGCAATTTCTTACCTTCAACGTTTTTCTTTTCGCCTTTCTGGAACTCTGAAGCGGAACCGAAATACTCTTTATAGAGCTTTCCGTCGACTTCAACCGTTTTTCCAGGAGACTCTTCGTGACCTGCAAAAATGGATCCGATCATGACCATCGATGCGCCGAAACGAATCGATTTAGCAATATCTCCATACGAACGGATTCCGCCGTCTGCGATGATTGGCTTCGTTGCAGCTTCAGCACACCATTTTACCGCTGCTAGTTGCCAGCCGCCTGTGCCAAAACCTGTTTTCAGTTTCGTGATACAGGCTTTGCCTGGACCGATTCCAGCCTTCGTAGCATCTGCACCAGCTTCTTCTAAATCACGGACAGCATCTGGCGTCCCGACGTTTCCTGCGATGACGAAAGTCGATGGTAAATGGTTTTTAATATGTTTAATCATATTGATGACCGCATCTGAATGTCCATGTGCGATATCGATTGTAATATAGTCAGGAATCAATTGCTTATCTTTCAGTTGTTGGACAAAGTCGTACTCTTCTTCTTTGACGCCAACACTGATGGAAGCGATCAATCCTTTTTTATGCATATTTTCAATAAAGGCCTGACGTGTTTCAGGTTCAAAACGGTGCATGACATAAAAATATTGATTCTCCGCAAGGTAATTGGCAATTTTTTCATCCATTGTCGTCTGCATGTTGGCAGGAACAACCGGTAGCTTGAACGTATGCTCTCCCAATTTGATGGATGTGTCACATTCCGAACGGCTACTGACAACGCATCGTTTTGGAATCAATTGAATATCTTCATAATCAAATACGTTATTCATCTCAATTCTCCTTTAAAAACGAACATTTTTTTATATTTTATTTAATTTGTTCGCCCACAGGTAATTTACTTGATTTTGTAAAGAAAGTCAATAGCGAAGTTCGGATGTAATGAATAACTTATGTTTGCACATGCAAAAAACCATGCAGATCCGTTCGCCTGCATGGTTTTTCGTTAAGCAGTATGCTGTTTTTGCGGATTCGGAACAAACAAAAGGATGACAAATCCGATTATGAACAAAATGATTAAGCTGAAGACGCCGAAAGATGAATTGCCTGTTAGCTGAGACATGGCTCCTACAAGGATTGGCCCAGAGACCGCTGCAAAACGTCCAAATACATTGTAGAACCCGAAAAAAGAATTCGATTTTTCTTTTGGTACCATTTGTGCGAAAAAAGACCGGCTGAGCGCTTGAATGCCGCCTTGAGCAGAGGCTACAAGCATCGCCAAGATCCAAAAATCAACGACCGTATCAAGGAAGATCGCGTAAAAACAGACGAAGATATAAATGATAATACCGGTGTAAATCATTTGTTTTGCGCCGTATTTACGGGCAAGACGACCGAAGAGCAATGCAAAAGGGGCCGCAACAATTTGTACAGCGAGTAAGGCAATAATCAAATCTGTTGCACCTAAACCGACATCTGTTCCGTATGCCGTTGACATCGATATAATTGTTCCGACGCCATCGATATAGAAGAAGTATGCAATCAAGAAAAGCAAGATTCCTTTATGTTGTTTAATTTCTAAAAAAGTTTTTTTCAATTCTTTAAAGCTGTTTCTGACAATGCGTGGCTTGCGTTCAATCCAATGTTTTTGTCGAACATTTTTTAATAATGGAATGGTGAATAAAATCCACCAAACTCCGGTGATCAAAAATGCAATCTTACTTGCGCTTCCAACGGAAAGTGGAAGCATTTCCATCTGACTTGAAATAATGATGGAAATAGAAAGGATGAATGGAATGACACTGCCTATGTAACCGAGGGCAAATCCTTTGGCAGATAAGTCATCCATATGATCTCGCTCGGTAACATCGACCAAATACGCATCGTAAAATAAATTAGCCCCTCTTGCGCCGATTGCTGACAGCGTATAGATAAATAATAAAAGAAGCCACTGGTCATTCGGCACAAGCACTAAACCGATGGTTGAAAGCGATCCAAGCAAGAAAAAGAATAAGAAAAATTTTCGTTTCATATTTTTAAAATCCGCAAACGAACCGAGAATAGGTCCGAGCATGGCTAGAATAAAGGTTGCAATCGATATGGTATAACCTAAATAAGCCGTTGAGTTGGCGGCACTTACTCCTGCTTCACTCGCAACTGATTTATAATAGATCGGAAAAATAGCCGTTGTAATGACGACAAAGTAGGCTGAATTTGCGATGTCATACTTCATCCAGCTTTTTTCTGCTTTCGTGTACTTACCCAATCCGCACTCCCCCTTGATTAACTTGTTATTTCTAATGTATCTTAATTTCAATAAATTAGAAACAATATTCAGAAAAAATTACCAAAAGATATGAGCCAACTTGTTGCTTACTTTATACAGCATCCGTCATACTGGAATTAGCGAGATTAATGACAGAAAGAGGTTGAGTGTGATGAAAACAGAGCAGCAATACTTTGAAGAAGGCCAAACGATTCAGGAATATATGGATCAGATGAGTAAACTCAAAGAAGAGAGCTTTCAAGTTTATGAAAAATTTGAGCTTCCGAATGATGGCTTTGCTGAACAGTTAAAGGATTTTCCGGTGCATTTTTTGGTCATCACGGAAGATTGGTGTGGTGATGCGATGATGATCAATCCGGTTATTCGTAAACTGGCTGAAGCAGCTGGTAAAGAGACGCGTGTTGTTTTACGTGATGAAGATACGGATCTGATTGACCGTCACTTAACCAATGGTTCACGTTCGATTCCGATTGTGTTAATTTTGAATGATCAAGGTGAGTTGGTCGGCGAATGGGGGCCACGA
Organism: Allobacillus sp. SKP2-8; assembly: GCF_007559355.1. Taxonomy (NCBI): domain Bacteria; kingdom Bacillati; phylum Bacillota; class Bacilli; order Caryophanales; family Bacillaceae; genus Allobacillus; species Allobacillus sp. SKP2-8. The sequence goes on from NZ_VMHF01000015.1 coordinate 24,945, forward strand.
GCTCCAGAAGTTCAACAGATTGTTGATGACTTTCAAAAGAGTCTTCCGGACAAAGAGGATCCTGATTTCAAAGAAAAGCAAAAGGAAATGATTCAAGAATTGACCCGAAGATATAAAGAAGAGTCAGAGCTTTGGCATTATGTATATGAAAACGTTAAAGGAACCTTATTGGTGTTGGATGCCAAAGGAGAAATTGAATAATGGCAGCATAAGAAGCTATCGTTATGGGGCGGTAGCTTTTTTTGTATAATTAATTTAACTCCAAGGCAAGTAGGATATTTCAGGACAAATCTCGAAAGATAATAGAGATATGATGTAAAGGAGAGGTGGAAGGATGCCGGATAATTCCGATCGCTACTTAGCAGCATTTAATCGAATTGAAAAAGCATTGCGGACGCAGGTGGGAAGTGATGAATATCAAACGTTCAGTTTTATGGTAAGGGAGGCATCGAAAAAGAATGCCGTTGTAAAACGTTATGAGAATGATCTGCGTGAGTTTGCGGACTTGCGTAATGCGATTGTACATAATTCTACAAACCCTGCATTTACCATTGCAGAACCGCATGATTCGACCGTTGAAAAAATTAAAATGATTGAAGAGGAAATCATTCACCCGCGAAAAGTGTTTCCGACTTTCCAAAAAGAGGTCATTATATTTCAAGCGGAAGATTCATTGGCAAAAATGTTACAAATCATTCGTGAGCAAGCAATTACGCAGTTTCCTGTCTATAAAGATGAGGAATTTATCGGTCTTCTTTCAGAAAGCGGAATTACAAACTGGTTATCAAAGAATGTGAAAGATGACATTATTTCACTCGTCGAAACCGAGTTGCATCAAGTTATTTCATATGAAGAAGAACAACAAAATTACCAGTTCATCGACCGGGAAATGTCTATCTACGATGCAAAGGAGATTTTCAAAGACAATTTGGAAAGAGGAACAAAAATTGATGCTTTACTGATCACTGAAAATGGTGAAGAAGACGAAGGTTTATTAGGTATTATGACAAGATGGGATTTCTTGCGAATACAATAAACACTGAGGGAGGGGATTTTGAATGAATTCAGAAGGGTGTATGAAATGCGGAAGTAAAGATGCGGGTACCAAAGAAATTGCCACAAGCGGTTCGGGGTTCTCAAAGTTATTTGATGTCCAACATAATAAGTTTCAAGTGGTTTACTGCAAAAACTGTGGATATTCAGAGCTGTACAATCGAAGCACTTCAACGGCTGGGAATGTCATTGATTTATTTTTCGGCGGATAAGATTTAGATTAAAAAATGGTATCATCGGGAACATGTATAGAGTAAGCTTCGAATTTCTATATACTCAACACAACATGAATGGAGGCTAAACATGTCTGAAAAGAAATACAACCTGAAAGACAGCGAGAAAATTGCCGAGAATAACTATGATTCATCCTACGATCAAGCGGATGACTCACAGTTTAAAGAGGGCCTAGCCGAAACACGCGAGCAAGTTGCCGATGATTACCAACAAGGAACCATTGACCAAAAGAAAGATAAAGACAATAAATAAAAAATAAGCAGGCATAATCATTTCACAATGATATGCCTGCTTTATTTTAGGTGTATTTTCCAAGAAGGCTTACTTTAGTTATCCGTCTTAATTCGGTCCTGCAATAACTGCATGCGTTCGTTGAATAATGTTGGATAAGAAAGAAAGCCGAGGATCGCACTGGTGATCACAGCATTCGTCAGTAGTATAAATAAGACCAGTAGTTGAAATAAAACAGCTTGAACAGGGTCAGCCCCGGCAATGATTTGTCCGCTCATCATCCCGGGCAACTGGACGAGTCCAATTGTTTTTTGGCTTTCAATGGTTGGAATGATACTTGCTTGAATGGATGTTTTTAATTGCCGTTGGACCGCTTGTTTGGGCGTTCCACCGAGCGATAAGATCAGCTCTGTTTCATTTCGCTTATCATCCATTTCAGCAGTAAAACGATTTAAAAATAATATGCTGAGTACCATCGAGTTACCGATGACCATGCCGCTGATCGGAATGACATACTGTGCTGTAGCCGGAGTAATGCCCATTCCGATTAAAACACCTTGAGTCAAAATTTCAACAAACGTAAAAGTTCCGACCAATTTCCAAGTGATCCCTTGAATGCTTGTTCCTTTTCTTCTTGCGTTATGGGTGGCCGCAATAATCATCAAGCCAACCATAAGCCAGATATAAATGGAATTATCCGAATCAAAAACGAATTGCAATATATAACCGACCGCAAGCAACTGGATAATGGAGCGGATGGTTGCAATGAGTGTATCTTTTTCCAAACCTAAGTTTAGCGTTCTAGATATAATGAGTGGAATGAGTACAAATATGAGTGAGAATGATAGCGTTAAAAAACTCATTGGAATTCGCTCCTTACAAATTCTTTGACCCTTTCGTCGTTCGGATCATTTAAAAATTCGCTTTTTCCTGTTTCGACGACTTCACCGTCCATCATCACCCAGCTAAAATCGCCAATGTTCAACGCTTGGCGTAAATTGTGGGTAATCCAAATAATCGTTGTTTGATATTCCTTGTTAATCCGTTTGATCAATGTTTCGATTTCTTGTTGCGAAACGGTATCAAGCGAAGAAGTGATTTCATCAAGCAGGAGAATGCTTGGGTGGTTTACGAGTGAGCGTGCAATAGAGACGCGCTGTTTTTGTCCGCCGGATAAGTTATTACTGTTTTTATCCAAAAGAGAGGCCGGCAGTCCCACCATATCCAATAATTCATTGGCTTCTTTATCTGACAATGTTTTACCTTGTAAGTTCTTCGGAATCGCCAAGTTTTCTCTAACCGTTCCTCTCAACATCGTGACACCTTGCATGACCATTCCGACTTTTTTTCTAAGTTCGACTGGATTATATTCATCAACTGGCTTGCCGAGAACGTAAATCCGTCCATTTGTAGGAGAGATCAGTCCATTGCAAAGTCGAATCAAGGTGGTTTTTCCAGCTCCGGAAGGACCGACAAGCGTTGTGATTTTACCTTGTGGAAATCCGTGGTTAATACCTTTTAATATGTACGAGTCATCGATCGTGTAATTGACTTGATCAAATCGAATGGCTTGATTGGAATCCATTATTCAGCACTTCCTTTTTATTGATCGTCTCTTCTCATCATAAATGAACGTTCCCGTTCTGCAAAGTGATTAAGCATACATACAAAAGAAAGAAAAACATATAAAAATACATCCCATCTATTGTCATACATAGCATCTGTATGGACAACACAAAATATAAGTGATCATATGAGAAAGGTGTGATGTTACAAATGAGGAATGTTGATTGGTTGCCGATTGTTGCTTCGATCGGAATTGGTGCTGCTGCCTACAGTATGATGACAGGCAAGGGAGGCCAACTTCAGCAAATGATTCCTGGCGTCACCAATATGCTGGGACAAGGCCAACATGGAAATCGCTCTTCAAAAAGCTAACTTATTTAAAGAAGAAGCATTTGTGAATTAGCATTCGTACTTTTTCAAAGAAAAAATGAAATAACACCCATACGATATAAGGTATGAATCTTAATCGTATGGGTGTTCATTCAATTAATTGAAGTGCGATCCAACACTCTTCGGTGAGGCCGTATTGATAAAGTTGTTCTGACTGTTGAAAAGCGCGTTCTAACTGTCGATAAAGGTGTTCTAACTGTTGATAAAGCTGTTCTGACTGTCGATAAACGTGTGCTAACTGTTGATAAGCGCGTTCTAACTGTCGATAAATGTGTGCTAACTGTTGATAAAGGTGTTCTGACTGTCGATAAACGTGCCCCAACTGTTGATAAGCGCATTCTGACTGTCGATAAACACACCCCAACTGTTGATAAACACGCGCTATCTACCGATAAACACTCCATCAACTATTGATATAGCAATCTGGAGGAATCAATCATACATGAGTAATTTTTGCCGACTGAATTAATGTTCGAATCTCATCCTCGTCTCCTTTATGAAGTAGGTCGACAATTTTACTGCCGACAATGACTCCATCACAATATTCCGTAAGCTGTCGTACATGCTCAGGAGATGAAACGCCGAATCCGGCAAAAATAGGTTTGTTCGTTTGTTGCTTCAAGCTCGATAAATGTTCACCTAGTGATTCTCCAAATCCGCTATTCACACCTGTAATTCCGTTAACTGTCACGGCGTATAAAAATCCTTCCGTTTGTTCACTTATTTTTGCCAAACGGTCTGGTGTGCTGGTCAAGCTGGCTAACCGGATGAAGGCTATTTCGTGCTCCTTCAATGCTTCTGAAACATGGTTGGTTTCTTCCAGTGGGATATCTGGAATGATGACGCCATCCACGCCACTGGCTTCGCAGTCTTCGGCAAATTGCTTCGGTCCGTATGCATAAATTGGATTGATATAGGTCATTAATACAATAGGAATTTCGCGATCTTGTTTAAATCGTTTTAATTCATTCAACACTTTTCGTAACGTGACACCGTTTTTCAAAGCTCGTTGTCCAGCTTCTTGAATGGTTGGTCCATCAGCGACAGGGTCAGAAAAAGGTATACCTAATTCAATTACGGTTGCTCCTGCATCGGCCAATAATTGAATTTGTGATTCCAATTGGTCTAAACCGCCGTCACCAGCCATGATATATGGAACGAAGGCTTTATCGCCATTTTCTAAAACGCGATTGATTGCTTCATCGACCTTTAATTTACCCATGTGTGACACCTCCTAAATGGTCGCGAACCGCTTCAACGTCTTTGTCGCCACGCCCGGATAGACAGACAACAACCACTTGATCGCTCGTAAGCTCTTTGGCTAATTTTGTTGTATAAGCAATAGCGTGTGAACTCTCTAGCGCAGGAAGAATTCCTTCTGTTCGCGATAAAAGTTGTAAGGCTTCCAATGCTTCTGCATCTGTAATCGAATCATAGGCTACTCGGTTTGATGCGTGTAAATAACTATGCTCCGGACCGATACCCGGGTAATCTAAACCTGCGGAAATCGAATGTGCTTCTTGGATTTGACCGTCTTGATCTTGCAGTAAATAAGTCAATGTTCCGTGTAAGATGCCAGCGGATCCGCCGGTTAATGTCGCTGCATGCTTTCCGGTTTCGATACCTGATCCGCCTGCTTCAACTCCGTATAACTGAACGTTTTCTTCTTCGACGAAGGGTGCGAACATGCCCATCGCATTACTCCCGCCACCGACACAAGCAACAACGGCATCCGGCAGCCTTCCTTCTTGTGCCATGATTTGTTCTTTCGTTTCATCCCCAATTACACGTTGAAAATCCCGGACAATGTGCGGAAAGGGGTGCGGTCCAACGACAGAGCCAATAATATAATGGGTGTCGGTTACGTTGCTCACCCAATAACGCAATGCTTCATTGACGGCATCTTTTAACGTACCGCTTCCTTGGTCGACACTTTTGACGGTCGCACCTAATAATTCCATCCGAAAAACATTCAGCTTTTGTCGTTCGATATCTTCTTTTCCCATGAAAATGACACAATCTAAATCGAGTAAAGCACACACGGTAGCCGTTGCTACGCCGTGTTGGCCGGCTCCTGTTTCAGCAACGACTTTTCGCTTGCCCATTCGTTTGGTCAACAGTGCTTGGCCTAGTGCATTATTGATTTTGTGTGCACCGGTATGATTAAGGTCTTCGCGTTTTAAATAAATCTTTGGACCGCCAAGTGATTTAGAGAGTCTTTCGGCATAATATAAAGGTGTTTCTCTACCAACGTATTGGCGTAAATACTGGCCTAACTCCTGTTGAAAAGCTGGGTCTTGCTTTGCTTCATGATAAGCTTCTTCTAACTCCAGGATTGCTGGCATCAACGTCTCTGGGACAAATCTGCCGCCAAATTCACCATAATACCCTTGAGTGTTCGGTTGTTGAGTCGTTGTCATATTTTCATCTCCTTATTTTTTGCTTGCGTCACAAATGCTTGGATTTTCGAAACATCTTTTCTGCCATCTGTTTCTACACCGCTGGAAACATCGACTCCAAATGGTTGCGCTGTTTGGATCGCTTCCTGTACATTGTCCGGATGCAGTCCCCCGGCTAAAATAATCTGGCTATGACTCGGAGTTGCTTGCTTCAATAATTGCCAATCGAATGCATGCCCCGAACCACCACGATATTTTCCCCCTGGATGGTCGACTAACGAATAAGCAACATCATACAGAGAAAGTCGTTCTAGATTATGTGGTTCCCGAATAGGAAAAGCTTTGATGACCGGATAGTCGATCTGCTCACACTCCGTCGGCGTTTCATCCCCGTGTAATTGGATGATATCTAGCCCGGCGAAAGCGGCAATTCGATTAATTTCATCAGGCGATTCATTAACAAAGACACCTACTTTTTTGATCGTATCCGGTAAAAAAGCGATGATTTCTTTGACGACCTCTGGCTTCACCCGTCGTGAGCTTTCCGCAAAAACAAATCCAATAAAATCAGCGCCAGAAGCGGCTACGGCTAATGCAGTCTCTTTATCCTGGACACCGCAAATTTTAACGATCATGCAAGCTCACCTCGTTTAAAGGAATACGCAGTTCGTCAAATGTTTGTTTTAAATCACTGGATTGCATCATCGTTTCGCCGACAAGAATTGCTCGTGCACCGGCCCTTTGAACACGCTCGACGTCTGCCGTTGTTCTCATGCCACTTTCACTGATCAGTAGTGTCGCCGGATTTTGAATCCGTTCAGCTAGTCGTTCTGTTGTCGCCAGGTCAACGTTGAACGTTTTTAAATCACGATTATTGATGCCGACGATATTCGCATTTAAATCGTTCGCGATTGCGGCTTCTTCTTCCGTATGGATCTCCAGTAAAACTTCTAAGCCTAATCCGGTTGCATAGCGATAAAGCTGCTCTAAGCGAGCTGGATTCATGGCTGCAGCAATTAATAAGATGACGTCTGCACCATAATCGAGTGCGCGGTCGATTTGAATCTCATCTAAAATAAAATCTTTATTTAAAACAGGGATGTCGACGACCTGTCGGATACGTTGTAAATCTTCCATGTTTCCTTGAAAAAAAGGCTGGTCGGTTAAAACAGAAATAGCATTTGCGCCAAATTGATCGTACATTTTCGTATGAATTCCTGGGTCCGCATCGACGTTAATCGGACCTTTGGAAGGGGAGGCGCGCTTGAATTCTGCAATGATATTCATTCGGTCAGATTGCTGAAAGGATTCATATAGAGAAACGAGAGACTTCTTTTGACTCGAATGCCTTTGATAAGACCGTTTTAATTCGGTAATTTCCTGTTGTTTTTTCGCTAAAATTTCATCAAGAATGGTCATGTTATGCACCTCGCTTTACACGTTGACTATACTCAATCAACATCGCTAATTTTTCGTTCGCTGCTCCGGAATCGATGCTTTCTTTGGCTGCAAGGATTCCTTCTTCAAGAGATGAGACTTTTCCATTCGCATAAATCCCAAGTCCTGCATTCAGTAGCGTCGTATCGCGATAAGCACCTTTTTCCCCTCGCAAGACACTATTTAAAATCGTTGCGTTTTCTTTCGTGTCCCCGCCACGAATCGCTTCCAGTGGATATACGGGTAAGCCGATTTCTTCTGGATGCAACCGGAAATCAGAGATGGCCTCTTTATCCAACAGAGCCAGTTGATTATAGCCGGCAAGAGAGGCTTCATCCATTCCACCTGCACCATGGACGACAATGGCACGTTTTCTGCCTAGTTGACGAAGAACTTCAGCCATATCCGTGACCATATCCGCGCGGTTGATCCCCAGAAATTGAGAAGAAAGTGATACTGGGTTGGTCAATGGGCCAATAAGATTCATGACCGTCGGAATTCGTAAAGTCTTTCGAACTGTCATCAGCTTTTTCATCGCCGGATGGATGGTCGGGGCGAATAAAAAGGTAATGCCATTTTGTTCGAGAAGCTCTTTTGCGTGGTGACCAGACAAAGATAAATTGACACCGAGTTCTTCCAACACATCTGCACTGCCGGTTTTACTAGAAACGCTACGATTGCCATGTTTTGCAACGGTCAGTCCAGCACCAGCCATGACGAATGCAGCTGTCGTACTAATGTTGAAGCTCATCGACCCATCGCCTCCTGTACCACAGTTGTCGATAATATCCGGGGAGTCGACTGGTAATTGCAGTGATTTTGCCTGAATCGCCGCTGCTAACCCAGCAATTTCTTCCGGTGTTTCACCTTTCACTCGTAAGGCTGATAAAAATGCTCCACGCTCAATATCGGTAATCTCTTCTGAGAATAACTGCTCTGCTGCAAGCTTCATTTCATTGAAAGACAAGCTTTTCCGTTCTGTGATCGTTCGTAAATAATCCAACATGTCAATCGCTCCTTTTTTCGTTTTCCTATAAAAAAAGTCCCTTACAAACACAATAATTATGTGTTCATAAGGGACGATCGAAACCGCGGTGCCACCTTTAGTTGAAGAGCATTACCTCTTCCGCTCAATACCCGATAACGGCGGGAAACCGTTTTTTCCTACTCTTTGCATTTCGGAAAAACTCTCTGAAGTCCATTCAGCTTACCGACCATGCTGGATTTCCACCGACACCAGCTCTCTTTGATGATCTGCCATAAGCCTACTCTTCTTCGTCATTGATTAATCGTTATATAATTTTACCGAAAACAAAAAGGTTCCCACATCCTAAATAAAGGACGAGGGAACCCGTGGTACCACCTTTGTTAGCTTCAACATGAAGCTCTCTTTACGACATCCAGCCTAATTGCTTGAATGTGTGTCTCAGATAACGACGAGACATTTCGCCAAAGCCTACTTACGCACTCGTTTCGGTTTGGAAGCTCGGAAGGCCATTCATTCATTTCGCACACTGGTTCACACCAACCACCAGCTCTCTGAAGTACAGAAAACGAATTACTCTTCTTCGTCAACGCTTTTCATTCATATGATTATTCAATAGCATAAATCGAATCCGATTCATTGTCAATAAAAAATGTAAATTATTTTTCTATTCAATCTTATTATAGTCCGTTCACATATTGTTTATGCGAAAAGTTGTTTCTATCTTGGTGATTCGTTAAAATTTGTGGTACATCAAACGTCATAGAAGTGGAGAGGAAGAGTAGGATGGATTATAAAGAGGCACGATGGCGAGAGCTTTTTGAGGGATTTGAAAAGTCTTTCGCTCTCTTGGGAAATAAAGTGACGCAAATGCCACAAGACATCTATGAAACAGCCAGTCTTGTTCATTTACATGAAATGTGTCTTGAACATGCCAGAAAAACAATTTATGGTTTTTTGGAAGCTAGAGGAATTGCGGTCAGTACTCCGAGACAGGCGGTTAAAGAAGCGGCAAAACACGAGTTGATCTCAACTGAAAAAGTGTGGCACCGTGCATTCAACCGGAAAAACTTAGTGTATTTCTTATATACAGAAAAAGTGGAAAAAGAAATTACAGAGGATATTCAACAGAGGTATTATCCGATGTATGCAGAGTTTTATGAAACAATCCAGCAGCATATAAAAAAATAGTCAGGAAAAACTGGTTCAGCCGCTTTAGACTAAGTAGTTTTGGCGAAGAGAAAGCGAAATACCAACGCAACGAGCACTTCAAATCACGCTGAGTTCCAGGTCTCTTGGCAATACAAATAACGCACATTTAAGCGTGACTTTAAAACAATAAGAGGCTGGGACAAAATCTTTTAAGTAGACTCAGATACGAACATTCTAAATTAGCGTGTCGGAAATAACTGCTTCGGAAATATACTCCGCTTTTTATTGTAACTATATCAAAACGCCGCTAATTTATATGCTAAAACAACTGAATTGCATCTGAAACGCTTATATAACAACAAAAATAAGCACACCAATGATATGTTAATTGATGTGCTGAAAGTGAACTACTTCGTTTTAGATGAACCCGTTTTCGAATAATCGTAAGTTTATTAAGGCTTCAAAGTTTAATGCAATCATCTTCTTTTTTGTCAAAAAAATCATACGCATGAGTGGCATCTTCCAAGTCGATTTAATGTGTAATGAGATCTGTTGGGTTAAATTCGATATTGTTGATCATGTCATAGTGCAAAGTGGATCACCGGTCTTCTACAATCCCCATCGGTTCATGCTCGATAATATAATCCTTCCTTAAGGAGTAGAGCATCGACATCCTTCACTTCAACTTTGGTTTAAGATAGCCCTCATGCACTATAAGTCTGCTTGAATTAATCCTTTTTCTCGTTGATTTTCACATAAAAAGTTCGCTCGCGAGGTCCGTCAAATTCACAAAAATAGATGCCTTGCCAAGTGCCTAATAACAACTCCCGGTTATCGACGATGACAAATTCTGATAAACCAACTGTACTTGTTTTCATATGTGCTGCTGTATTCCCCTCTGCATGTTGGTCTTGTTCGTTGACCCAAGGGAAAACTTCATCAAATCGTCTTAGCATATCCGTTTTGACGTCAGGATCGGCATTTTCATTGATTGTAATGCCGGCAGTCGTATGTGGTGAGTAAACGACAGCACTTCCGTTAATGACTTGCTCCTCGGTGATGAAATCTTGTACAAGAGAAGTGATATCCACCATTTCACTATGGTGCTTTGTTTGTATGGAAAATTTCCGTAGCATTGTCATACTCCTTTCCGTTAGCATAATCTTTTTGCTTTTTTTATTCTCAGAGAAGTTAATTGTCAACAGTGATAAAAGTTTTAGAGAGCCCGATTCAATTTGTGAAAACATCTATGAAAACGAGACTCAAAGTCATCTTTGAAAGAGGTTATGAATATAACGTTCTTAGTAAAGGGATTGCCGAAAGTTTTGTACTTCAAACACGTTTTAGCGTCATTGAAAAGCTGAACATTGGGTTAGCTATTTCAACGTTTGATACAATCAAAGAAAGGCGTATGAAAAAGAAGGGGACGAACAAAATGTCGAATGAATTAGCATTAAAACATGTATTTAAAAAAGGAACAGGAAATACACCACATACATTGTTACTATTGCATGGGACGGGCGGAACAGAAGAAGATCTGCTACCTTTAGTAGATTATATTGACCCAGAAGCCAATGTGTTGAGTGTTCGAGGAAATGTATCCGAAAATGGTATGCCACGTTTCTTTAAACGCTTAGCGGAAGGTGTTTTTGATGAAGAGGATTTGATTTTCAGAACAAAAGAGTTGAATACGTTTCTTGATGAAGCGGCTAAAGAGTATGGTTTTGACCGGGGACAAGTGATCGCAGTCGGTTATTCGAATGGGGCAAATATTGCTGCAAGCTTACTCTTTCATTATGAAGGTGCATTAAAAGGTGCAAGCTTACATCATCCGATGGTTCCTAGAAGAGGAATCGAATTACCTGATTTGACGGATAAGGCGGTGTTTATCGCGGCAGGGACAAATGATCCGATTTGCCCGTCGCAAGAATCGGAAGAACTAAAAGCATTGTTAACTGAAGCGGGAGCGAAAGTCGACCTTCATTGGGAAAGCCAGGGCCATCAGCTGACAATCGGAGAAGTAAAAGCAGCAGCTGAGTGGTATCGAAACACTCTCATATAATTGGATATCTATGTAAACCTAACGATGTATTGCAGGATAAAATGGCTGGATCTTCGCAAAGTCGTTAGGTTTTTTTGGCTAGATTTTTCAATATTAAATCAAAGAAAGAATTAAGCTAATCACTACAATGGCACCAATAATCATTAGAATCGTACGTAACATACCATCACCATCCTCTGTAAGTTACTCACAGGTCAATCCCCGGATTCAATTAAATGTAAACATCTTTCGGCTGGGGAAGTGTGGTGATGAAGTATAGTTACTGAACATTAACTGTGGTTCTTAAGTGAGTCGGTGAAATGGTCTTCTTCTTGATCTGATAACCGAACAAAATAAGGATAGAAGACAATATATAAAAGAATCAACAGTGCCCAAAGAAGAATAATCCACACGAAAGAAAGGCCAGTTAGCGGTAAAAGAATAGGGAGAAGTAATGGCCATGTGAGAAACATTTGCTTACGTCGGGATCTTTTCGTGATGAACTGGGTTGATTGGCATTTCGGACAAGGGATGCGAGTATCCAAGCGAAGTGAAGATTTCCATGTTTCTTTCCATGTCCATTTTTGTTTACAGACCGAGCATACTGGTAAGTGCATGATTTTCCTCCTGACTATAAAACCTTCGTGCCATTCGGAACGTTCTCGTCCGGTGTTAATAAAACAACATCGTCCTGTTCTGGCACGCCACCAATAACAAGGACTTCAGACTTGAACCCAGCGATTCGCAGGGGCTCAAATCCAGTTACCGCAACAACTTGACGACCGACCATGATCTCTGGTGAATAGCGCTTGGTGATTTGTGCCGACGATTGTTTCGTCCCAAGCTCACCAAAATCAATCCATAATTTGATTGCAGGTTTTCGGGCTTCTTCAAAATTTTCCGCAGCCGTCACTGTTCCAATCCGAATATCCAATGCATGAAAATCATTAAAGTCTGGCATATTCTTAAACTCCTTTTATATAGCTTATTGTCATTATTCTTCATTATAGCAAAAAACATATACAAAAAAACCCAAGCTAAGCTGAACTTGGGTAAATAGATTATTGAATTTCTTCAACGGCGACCGGTTTACTTTTTTGTAAGTCGATTAATTTGAAGAGGGCGTTTCTTTTTACATAAACGGATTTATATAACTGTTCTTCATCCTTCGTATAAATAATAACTCTCTTACCAGGATGATCAGTAACGACATGTAAAGCGTGGGAGTCGACATCCACATCTTTCATGACTCGGTCCATTTCTATATATTCTTCGAGATCCCTCGGCTCGGAAGCTTCAGTAATTTCGACTTCAGTTACCGGCTGTAATTCTGCTTGGTCGACGGATTCCTCAGTAATGCTTTCGCCGGAATTTGATTCATTAGAGGAATTCGTTTTCTGCTCTGTTTCAGTCTCTTGATCCTCTGCTGTTACATTGGTATCTTCTGTTTGATCAACTTCACTACAAGCTACCAACACAACAAGTGTTATCAGTAGCAAAACGAATAACTTCCAATTCATTTGTTCTCTCCTTTGCTGTCTGACTGAAGATTGGTCATCATGTGTGTTATTCCTTTGTTTACCCGAATTCGAATACTGCATCACTTTTTGAGGAAAGTTTTCTTCAAAATTAAGTAGCATGGTAGGAAGATTGCGAAGGTCATCAATTTATGATACAATATCTGATTGGAAGGAAGATATTTATTTTTATAAACATATACTTCATATGCTTATGAAAGACATCTTTCCATTAAAAAATTATCATTGCAAGGTGGTTTTGACATGGAAAAAGAAGCATATCGTGTTTTGCTTTACTACAAGTATGTAACGATCGAAAACCCAGAGGAATATACCGAGGAACATTTGACGTTCTGTAAGGATTTGGGGTTAAGAGGAAGAATTTTAATTGCGGAGGAAGGCATTAACGGAACGGTTTCCGGTACGGTTGAACAAACGCAAAAGTACATGGATACGATGCATGCTGATCCGCGATTCAAGGATATGGTTTTTAAGATTGATGAGTCTGATGGCCATGCATTCAAAAAGATGCATGTGAGACATCGCGACGAGCTTGTAACCCTTCGACTTGGTGAAGAAGATACTGATCCAACTGAAGATACAGCTGAATTTCTAGAACCAAAGGAATTTTACGAAGAGTTGCAACGAGATGATGTCGTTGTCTTAGACGCAAGAAATGATTATGAATACGACCTCGGACACTTCCGTGGAGCAATTCGTCCGGATATTCGGTCGTTCCGTGAATTGCCTGAATGGGTCCGTGAAAATAAAGAAAAGCTTGAAGGGAAACGCGTACTCACTTATTGTACAGGCGGTATCCGTTGCGAAAAGTTCACTGGATGGCTGAAAAAAGAGGGCATCGATGATGTTGGTCAATTACATGGCGGAATTGTCACTTATGGCCAAGACCCTGAAGTAAAGGGAGAGCTATGGGACGGTCAATGCTACGTTTTTGATGAGCGAATCAGTGTACCGATTAATCGAGTGAAACATGTTGTTGTCGGCCGTGATTATTTCACTGGTGAGCCATGCGAACGCTATGTGAACTGTGCAAATCCAGAATGTAATGAACAAATCATTATGTCTGAAGAAAATGAACATTTCTATATGAGAAGCTGTTCACATGAGTGCCGTGTGCACCCACGTAACCGCTACGTCATTGAGCATAAAATGACAGACGAAGAAATTGACGAGAAACTTCAAGCAATAGAAGAACAAGGACATGCGAATAAGCAAGCTCAATAACATTAAAAGCACATCAACCGGATCACCAATAGGTGGTTCGGTTTTTTTGCTCTAAAACATTTGTAGGGGTAAATACACAACTTAGCGTAGGTTTCGATGATGGCCGTTGGTGTAAGGTGACCGCTTACGGCGGATGCTTGTACTGGAGGGGAATAAGTCGACATCTGTGACGTTTTCAATGCTAGTTCTTAGAGCTTCAGGGTTAATTTGGAGACCTTCAGGGTTAATTCGCGGTGCTTCAGTGTTAATTTGAAGTCCTTCAGGGTTAATTCGCTGAGCTTCAGTGTTAAATTGGAGATCTTCAGGGTTTATCTGCCGGGCTTCAGTGTTAATTTGTGAATCTTCAGGGTTAATATGCGAGGCTTCAGGGTTAATTCGCGATCTCTTTAAAAATTTTGTCATAGCCTCAACAGTTGACTTAGAATTGGTTTTTTATGTTCTAGGGAAGGGAATGAATAGGAGTATAAATACGGAAGCACGGTAAGTTTAATCGAATGCAATGTTCGCCTGAAGAAAGGAGTATACAAACATGAAAACACTTGTCGTAGGAGCGAATGGTCAGATTGGCAGGCATGCAACGCAATTGCTCCAAGAAGAAGATGAGCACGAAGTTGTTGCTATGATTCGAAATGAAGAGCAAAAAGATTATTTCGAGTCAAAAGGCATTCAAACAACTGTAGCTGACCTGCTCGACTCCGTAGAATCCTTGAAACAAACTGTTGAAGGATTTGATGCGGTCATTTTCACAGCAGGATCGGGCCCAAAAACAGGAGCAGATATGACATTAAGAATTGATTTGGATGGTGCTGCTAAGATGATCAAGGCAGCTGAAGTAGCTGGTGTTGGGCGATTTTTAATGGTGAGTGCTTTTCAAGCAAATAATCGGGGAAATTGGAATGAGGAGATTGTTTACTACTATGTGGCAAAGCATTTTGCAGATAAAGAACTGAAACGAAGTAAGTTAGCTTATACAATCGTGAGACCAGGCGGACTTGTGAATGATCCAGGTACTGAAAAAATAAAAATTGGCAGTAAGGACCTTATTGAACGAGGTACGATTCCGCGTGAAGACGTCGCACGCGTGCTTGTAGCTTGCTTAGATAAAAAATCAACTGAATATAAAAGCTTCGATTTGATATCCGGTGATCAAGAAATAAATGACGCCCTTGATGAATTATAATGAAAAAGGCAAAAAGTAAACGATAAAGTAACACCCGTACGATGAAATTTAAATGTCGTACGGGTGTTGTGCAATTATAGAGACATACGTTTTCGTTCCATTTTAGAAAAATTATTCATGGTCATGATGTTCTTCGGCTTCCATGCCAATTGCTCTTGTTTCATGAACAGTTCCGTGTGGATGTTCTGGCGGTGCATAGATGGAATATAGTTTTAAAGGCTTGTCCCCTTTGTTGGTGACATTATGCCACTTGCCTGCAGGTACAAGAACGACATCATCATGCCCTACTTTTTTCTCAAAATCTAGATTGTCTTTGCTGTCACCCATTTGGCAAAGGCCTTCGCCTTCTTCAATGCGCAAGAATTGGTCGATGTGATTGTGGACTTCCAATCCGATGTCCTCACCAACAGCGATACTCATTAACGTTACCTGTAGATTTTTCCCTGTCCAAAGTGCTGTACGATAGTTCTCGTTTTGCTTCGTGGCTTCCTCAATATCTGTAACGAATGGGTTTGCTCCATAATCTTTTAACTCCATACAAATCCTCCTTATTTATAATAATTATAATTAAAAACTCACTATAATTAATGTACAATAATTCTTGAAAAGATACAACTTATTTGGATTCCTTTTGGCCGAGTGCCGTCAAAAAGTAAGCCGTAGGTAACAAAAAGCCAAGCGAGGCTTGTAATAATGAAAAGAAACGACTGATCCCGACAGGTACATAGTCTCCATAACCGACGGATAACATGGTAACCCCGCTATAATAAAACATATTCCAAAAAGTCGGTTCTACAGGATCGCCATTTTCATCGCTATGTCTCAAAGAAACTTGTTCTAAACCGATGGCATAATAAAGGACTGCAAACGCGACAGTCAGAATGGATAATACGAAAAATAATTTAATGAATAAAGCCAGATGAAAATAACTTTTCTTATATGATTTGTTGGTGAAAAAGTAAAACAGATTAATAACAATGACTAATAATGCGATCACGATGAGGATTGTCGTCATGGCTGGCCACCCCCTATGTAGGTAATTCACTAAAAGGGGGATGATTAAACAACAAAAATCAATTTGACCAGTGTGGTCCACATGTGATAAGTTCAATAGACCGAGGTGGTCGAAATAAGTAACGTCATATCTTAGGAGAGGTTAATCTTGCACGAAAAATTTGAACGTTTAGATTCAGAAAAACAATCAAAAATCATACAAGCGGCTTTAGAAGAATTTAGCGCCTTTGACTTTGAACATGCCTCAACGAACCGGATTGTAAAAAACGCGGGAATCGGAAAGGGCATGTTATTTTATTATTTCAACAGCAAAAAAGACTTATACACTTATTTGATGCATTACTGTTTAGATCGAATTTATTCACAAATGGTTGCTCAACTACAGACAGCCATCCAGGAATCGAAGGGTGATTTCATTGAACGATATTACATCACTGCACGTCTTAAGGCTGAGTATATGGCGAAAGAACCTCATGTGTTTAATTTTATGAGTTCGCTTATTCTACAAGATTTTCTCAGTTTACCGACGGAAATTCAGCAGAAAATGCAGACGTTACAACAGCAAGCCTATGACCTTTTATATAAAGATATTGACCTCTCATTGTTCAAAGATGATATCGATTCGGAGAAAGCATTGAATCTAGTTCGGTGGTCACTTGATGGTTACCAGCAAGAACTTGAACATCAATTGAAAGGTGAACAAATTAGTTCGATTAATTTGAAGAACTATTGGGATGAGTTTTATGAGTACTTAGATTTACTGAAAAAAGTATATTACCAATAAGGGGGTCACATGGATGGAAAAGGTAGTTGACATTAAGCGCGTTACGAAAAAGTTCGGGGATTTCAAAGCACTTGATGAAGTAGATTTTTCCGTTCGAAAGGGAGAGGTCTTTGGCTTTATCGGTCCGAATGGAGCTGGGAAGTCGACGACGATTCGGATTCTGTTAGGGATTTTAAAAGCAACTGAAGGTCAAGCAACCATTTTCGGAAAAGACGTATGGAACGATTCGATGGAGATTCACCGCCAGATTGCCTATGTGCCTGGTGATGTCAATTTATGGCCGAATTTAACCGGTGGAGAGGTCATCGATTTGTTTGCCAAGCTTCGTGGTGGGCGTCAGACCAAACGGCGTGAAGAGTTGCTGGAACGCTATAAACTTGACCCAACGAAAAAATGTCGCACGTATTCAAAGGGAAACCGTCAAAAAGTCGCACTCGTTTCCGCTCTATTATCAGAAGCCGATTTGTATATTTTCGATGAACCGACGTCGGGATTGGACCCGCTGATGGAGCAGACCTTTCAAGAGGATGTGCGGAATCTACGACAAGAAGGAAAGAGCGTATTATTGTCCAGTCATATTTTATCTGAAGTCGAAAAGCTTTGCGATCGAGTTGGAATCATACGGGATGGCACAATCATTGAACAAGGTAGTTTGGAAGAATTGCGTCATTTAACGCGCCATCATGTTTTACTAGAAACGACTTCGAGTCTTGATGGACTGAGAGATGTAGAGGGGGTGCATGACGTAAATCAAGATGGGAATACGTATCGATTTCAAGTAAATGCTGAACAGATGGACCAAGTGATTAAGTTTGCGAGTCAATATCCGATTCAAAAATTCGAGAGTGCCCCACCTACCTTAGAAGATCTTTTTATGCGTCATTATGAAGGAACTGATGAGGTGGTTGAATGAGCGAGTTATTCAAACGATCCTTTCAATTGTTCAAATTGACGATTCGACGTGATCGCATACGTGCTTCCATATGGATTTTCGCGCTAGCGTTTTTCACCTTAATTATTCCGGGATCCTTCCAAAATCTTTATCCTGATCAACAGGATCGTGATGCAATGGCGGTAACAATGGAAAATCCGGCGATGGTTGCGATGGTCGGTGAAGGAGACTTGGACAATTATACGATTGGCGCCATGTCTGCTCATCAAATGGTATTGATTACTGCAGTGTTTGTAGGGATTATGAGTATTCTGCTGTTTGTACGACACACCCGTACAGATGAAGAAGAAGGTCGAGTTGAATTGATTCGAGCCCTGCCAGTGGGACGGTTAGCAACGCTCCATGCCACTACGATCTACGTTGTTTTTGTGAATGTCGCTCTTGCAGTGCTGGTTGCGGTTGGTTTTATGGTACAACCGATTGAAAGTCTTGGAATCGAAGGGGCACTTCTTTATGGAGCCACACTCGGAGGAACGGGCATCTGTTTTACGGCGGTTACTGCCCTATTTACTCAGCTATCTGACAGTTCCCGCGGAGCTACTGGTTGGTCGATTGGTCTATTACTGTTTTTCTATGTCCTCCGTGCAATCGGTGATATCGGGAGTGAAGCATTGTCGTTATTTTCACCGCTCGGCTGGACGACGAAAACGATGATTTTCACAGAGAATCATTGGTGGCCAATCTTTTTAATGCTCGCTTTTTCTTTTGTCGTCTTATTGCTCGCCTACCGGTTAAATGCGAAAAGGGATTTAGAGGCGGGATTATTTCCTTCTAAACCTGGAAAAGCTCGCGCTTCAAACAATTTATTGAGTCCTTTTGGTTTAGCATTCCGCTTGCAACGCACGGCTTTTATTTCTTGGGCGGTCGGTATGCTCTTATTGGGAATCTCATATGGATCTGTGTTAGGTGATTTGGATTCATTTTTTCAAGGAAATGAAATGGTAGAGAAAATTCTTGTGCAAGAAGAAGGGTATTCAATTGCGGAGCAGTTTATTTCGATTATCATGACAGTCATGGGAATGATAGCTACGATACCTGCACTAATCTCAATGAATAAATTATACGGTGAAGAAAAGAAATCTAGACTAGAATTACTTTATGCCAAGCCTGTCTCTCGGAAGACGATGATGGGCAGTTACTTATTGGTTGCAGTGATCAATGCGTTCGTTTCTGTGATTCTTGCAGGGATTGGTTTATGGGCAGCAGGTTCAACAGTTATGGATGATCCTGTTTCGTTCGGAACGATGATCGGTGCCTCGTTGGCATATATTCCTGCTATGTTTGTCATGATTGGCTTATCCGTCTTATTGATCGGTTTTAGACCATATGTTGTTTCACTGACATGGGTTTACTTAGTGTATTCATTCATCATCGTTTATATGGGGAATCTATTTCAATTAGATGAATGGTTTAGTAACGTTACACCATTCGGTCATGTATCACAGCTGCCTGTTGATGAATTCGAAGTCGTACCGTTCTTTGGGTTAATAGGAGTGGCCGTTGTTCTTGTTGTCGCTGGACTTACGTTTTACTCGAAACGAGATATTCAAGGGTAATTCACATGGACATTGGTGGGCGAGATTGATTCTTATTGAAAATGGGTAAAATATTCGTGTATCTAATTTTCGATAAAGGAGAGATTACATGTCTGGAATGGAAAAACAAAATGGAAAAATAACACCTCCAGCTCAGAAACAATCTCGTCAACCAGGCTTTGAAAATGAAATGAATCCAGAGCCTGAGTACATTCGTGAAGGCTATAAAGGTAGCGACAAACTGAAAGATAAAGTCGCCATTGTAACTGGAGGAGATAGCGGAATCGGTAGAGCCGTCAGTCTCCACTTTGCCATTGAAGGGGCGAAGGTCGTCGTTGTTTATTACGATGAAGACGAAGATGCGAACAAAACGAAGGAATTGATTGAGAAAGAAGGCGGCGAGTGTCTACTGATTGCAGGAGATATCGGAAAAGAAGACTTCTCTAAGCAAATTGTCGATGAGACACTTAACCAGTTTGGTAAGATCGACATTCTCGTAAATAATGCTGCTGAACAGCATGTCCTAAAAGACTTCATGGATATTACAAGTGACCAACTAAAGCGCACGTTCGAAACGAATTTCTTTGGTATGGTTGATTTAACGCAAGCTGTCATGCCACACTTGAAAGAAGGAAGCAGTATTATTAATACGTCTTCGATCACAGCGTATGAAGGGAATCCAGTGTTGATTGATTACTCAGCTACTAAAGGAGCGATCACGTCATTTACCCGCTCCCTTTCTCAAAATGTTGTCGGAAAGGGCATTCGGGTCAATGGGGTTGCACCAGGTCCTATTTGGACACCATTAATTCCTGCATCATTTTCTGAAAAACAAGTGGATAACTTCGGTGGAAGTCAACCGATGAAGCGGCCAGGCCAACCAGCCGAATTGGCACCAGCCTATGTTTATCTAGCAAGTGATGATTCTACGTATGTCTCCGGTCAGATGATTCATGTCAATGGTGGTGCAATCTTGAACGGATAATTATTAGAGGAGAAGAATCCGATTGATACTCGGATTCTTCTTTTTTTAATCCGCTATCTTGTATTGCAATATACTGAAAGATATACTATCATGTATTACAAGATAGATGAGAAAAGGGTTTGATAAGTGTGTCTATGCGAAGTCAGTTACTAAAGGGAGTGCTGGAAGGCTGTCTGTTAGCCGTCATCTCCAATGAAACGGTTTACGGATATGAACTTTCGAAAAAGCTGCAAGATCAAGGGCTGGAGGTCAGTGAAGGATCTATCTATCCAATTCTTTTGAGGTTACAAAAAGACGATCTAATTTATGGAAAGATGGAGAAGTCACCGAGCGGACCGAATCGAAAATATTATTACATCACAGATAAAGGTCAGGAAGCATTAATAGAATTTGTAAACAACTGGGAAGCCATTAAAACGCCAGTCGATCAATTAATGGGGAGGCGAAAGGGATGAATTCTCAAGAATTAATCAAGTTAAACAACAAAAAAAGAGAAAAGCTCAATGAAGAAAACCTAAAATATTACGAAGACATGTTGGTTTACCTTCGTTTATCGTTTCTTAAATCAGAACAAGAAACCGAGGAGTTGTTAAACGAGCTGCTTGACCATTTATTAGAAGCCCAAGAAGAAGGGAAAGACTTCACCGAGGTTTTCGGTGATGATCCAAAGCAATATGCGAATGAGTTGCTTGGAGAAATACCAAAATCCATGACAAAAGAACGATTCAATTTATTTTTATTAGGAAGTTTTTCATTTTTTGCATCCGTGCTCATATTTAATGGATTAATTGATACGGTCATGTATTATATCTTTGGTAAAGGAAGCGCGATGGATGAGGTTTATCTTGGAACTGCCATCGTCCAATCCAGCATCTCCTTGTTGATTGCATTCTTCTTCTTATTTATCGTTATGGAATATTTAAAGTGGTCCATGTTTAAGAACATCAATAAATATCTGGAATTTTTTTATTTATGGTTAATTAGCGCTTTGAGTATCGGTGTTTTCGTTTTGCCCATTTACTTCCTGCCCGATTTCGGTACATCGTTTGAAGTCCCGGTATATAGCTATTTAATTGCAGGGATCTTGTTAGGACTTATTGTTTATGGCATATTTAAGTTAAAAGGGAATAGTAAAAAAGCATCGAGAGATCAAGGCTCAAACTTTAATCGTGAGTAGTGCGAAAACTGGAAAGTCTTATGAAACGCTCTATACCCACGAACGGGAGGCAAGTGAAGTCGAAAAGTCTTATAGAAGCACTCTATACCCCCGAGCGGGCAAAAAACGAGTTCGAAAAGTCCTATAGAAGCGCTCTATACCCCTGAGCGAGCAGAAAACGACTTCGAAAAGTCTTATAGAAGCACTCTATACCCCCGAGCGGACAAAAAACGAGTTCGAAAAGTCCTATAGAAGTGCTCTATACCCCCGAGCGGGCAGAAAAC
>NZ_VMHF01000016.1:0-46886 GCF_007559355.1 Allobacillus sp. SKP2-8
CGTTCAAAGGGATGCGCTGAACGTTCAAAAGTTTACGTTGACCGTTCAAAGGGACGCGCTGAACGTTCAAAGATGTGCGATGACCGTTCAAAGTGCGGCTCTTACCGTTCAAAGTTGCCCACTGACCGTTCAATAAGCGCGTGTATCCGAAACAAAATATAAAAAAAGATTAGAGCGTGGACTCTCGCTCTAATCTTTTCATCTCTATTTCATTTCTTCTTTCACAGGGTTTTGGGCTTCGTAAATTGCTTTTTCCAACTCTTCCGTATGTTGTTTCATCTCTTCGTCATCCCATTGGAAGAAATCTTTCATTTCCTGGATGACTGGCTTTTTATATTTTTTCACAAAGTCAATGTCAAAGAAGAGCGCGCCTGTACGTCGGATGAAAAAGTCAACTGGTTTATAGACGGCTTCGTGTTCGAGCGTATACATTAATTCTGCCCAAATATCAGCTTCCAAAAATACATGTTCATGCATGGCTGTCTCATAATATTCGATTAGTTTTTCGGTATTCGCTCCATAGCGGTTCACCCATTTTTCGAGCATTTCTTCTGGATAACCGGTGTTGAGCACTTTTTTCTTAAACTGTTTGAACCCTTTCGAACCACCGACTTCACCGCCAGCGAGTGGCATTTTTTTCGTTTTCGACTCAGGGAGCTTCCGGCCATTCTCAGCTTTCCATTGGGAAGCGACGAGGTCGACGATACTCTCAGCCATTTTTCGATAGCCTGTCAGTTTGCCTCCTGCAATAGAGATCAACTGAGAATCAGATACGAAAATTTCATCTTTCCGTGAGATTTCTGATGGGTCTTTACCTTCTTGCTGAATGAGTGGTCGAATCCCAGACCAAGAAGATTCGATGTCTTGTTCATTCACGTTCACTGTCGGGAACATCTCATGAATGGCCCGCATCAAGTATGCTCGGTCTTGTAATGAAGCGGTTGGATTCTCAAAATCTCCTGTATATGCTGTGTCCGTCGTCCCTACATACGTTTTTCCGTCTCTTGGAATCGCAAAAATCATTCGGCCATCAGGCGAATCAAAATAAATCGCTTGGGTCAGTGGAAATACAACACTATCGAATACAAGATGAATTCCTTTTGTATGGAAAAGCGGTTTTTTCAGCTTCGGATTGTCTTTCGAACGCAATTCATCCACCCATGGTCCTGCAGCGTTGACGACTTTCTCTGCATAGACCGAAGCGGATTCATCATTCAATTGATCGACCGCATGAACCCCGACAACTTTTCCATCACGATATAAAAACTGGTCGACTTTCATGTAATTGAAAGCAATTGCTCCATTTTCAACAGCTTTTTTCAATATTTCCATTGTCAATCGTGCATCATCGGTTTTGTACTCAACATAATAACCGCTTCCTTCTAGGCCTTCGCGGCGCAACAATGGCTCGTTGTTCAGCGTTTCCTCTTTGCTGAGCATTTTTCGTCGTTCTTTCTTTTTCACGCCTGCCAGAAAATCGTACAGTCTTAAGCCGATATTCGTCGTAAACGGACCGAACGTCCCTTCATCATAAAAGGGCAGCAGCATCCATTCCGGTGTTGTAATATGTGGCCCGTTTTCATAAACGATTTCTCGTTCTTTACCGACTTCCGCTACCATTTTAATTTCAAAGTTTTTCAAATACCGCAAGCCACCGTGAACGAGCTTGGTCGAACGACTGGAAGTTCCAGCTGCGAAGTCTTGCATTTCGAATAACGCTACACTCAAGCCTCTCGTCACAGCGTCCAAAGCAATGCCGGCACCGGTAATCCCGCCACCGACTATAATAAGGTCAAATGACTGATTTAATTGCTGCTTAGCTTCTTGTCTATGTTTATTGGAAAATGTATTGGTCAAAAAACCACCCCCTCACGAGAAAAATCAATTCCCTTCCGTAAATGCTTGTGTCGCTTTCACGGCACGTTTCCATCCTTGATAAAGCTCGTCGCGAATATTGTCCTCCATAACTGGCTCAAATAAACGGTCTACAGCCCACTGATTTTCAATCTCTTCTTTATTCGACCAAAAACCGACGGCAAGTCCCGCCAAATAAGCTGCACCTAGGGCTGTCGTTTCATTCACAACTGAGCGTTCTACAGGCACATTTAATAGATCACTTTGAAATTGCATTAAAAATTCATTTTTCACTGCTCCGCCATCGACTCGAAGTTTTTTCAAATCAATCGAGGAATCGTCAATCATCGCATTGACGACATCTTTCGTCTGATATGCGATCGATTCCAAGGTTGCACGGATGAAATGTTCCTTATCTGTTCCACGGGTCAAACCAAAGACAGCACCGCGGGCTTTACTGTCCCAATAAGGCGTTCCGAGTCCGACAAAAGCCGGTACAACATAGACGCCTTCTGTTGATTCAACTCGTTTTGCATACCGCTCACTGTGAGGCGTCCGCTTGATCATCCGCAGTCCATCACGCAGCCACTGGATGGCAGAACCCGCAACGAAAATACTGCCTTCCAGCGCATAATTCACTTCCCCGTCAAGTCCCCAGGCAAGTGTCGTCAACAATCCGTTTTTTGATGATACTGCCTCTTTTCCCGTATTCATTAACATGAAACATCCCGTGCCATACGTGTTTTTGGCCATTCCTTTTTCAAAACAAGCTTGCCCGAATAATGCCGCTTGTTGGTCCCCACACGCGCCAGCAATCGGAATATTTTCACCGAGAAAATGATAGCTGATCGTCTCGCCGTAGATTTCCGAAGATGGCCGAACTTCTGGCAGCATCGATTTCGGTACACCGAGAATATCGAGTAATTCATTGTCCCATGTTAATTCATGAATATTGTACATCAATGTACGCGAAGCATTCGAATAGTCTGTTACATGAACTTGCTGACCGGTCAACTGGTAAATCAGCCATGTATCGATGGTTCCGAACATAAGCTCACCCGCTTCAGCTTGTTCCTTTGCTCCTTCCACTTGATCCAAAATAAACTTTACTTTCGTTCCTGAAAAATAAGGATCAATTAAAAGCCCGGTTTTTTTACGAAACAACTCTTCATACCCTTGATCTTTCAATTCCTGACAAATATTTTCGGTTTGACGTGACTGCCAAACAATCGCTTTATGAATCGGCTTCCCCGTCTTCCGTTCCCAAACAATGGTCGTCTCACGCTGATTGGTAATCCCAATTCCAGCCACTTGACTTGGATGCAAGTCTGCCTTCCGCAACACGTTTGTAATGCAGGATTGCACAGACGTCCAAATCTCATTTGCGTCATGCTCAACCCAGCCTGGTTGTGGAAAATATTGTTGGAATTCCTCTTGCGCCGTCTCGACGATCTCGCCTTTATGATTAAATAAAATTGCCCGCGAGCTCGTCGTTCCTTGATCCAATGCCATCATGAACTTTTCCATCGTCAAACACTCCCTCAATACTTCCGTTTAACATTCTTCTATAACCATCTTATCAAAAGCCACTCATAAAAGAACAGCAAACAGGTATAGAGAATATTTATTTTGAAGTCTTTAGGACTGCGTCGCATTTTCTATAAGACTTTCTGGGAATATTTTTGGTCCGTTCGGGGGGATAGAGCACCTCTATAAGACTTTCCGGCGATTTTTCTTGGCCATTCGAGGGTATAGAGACCCCCTATAAGACTTTTCGGTAAATTTCCTTGGCCGTTCGAGGGTATAGAGACCCCCTATAGGACTTTTCGGTAAATTTTCTTGGCCGTTCGAGGGTATAGAAGCCTTCTATAAGACTTTCCAACAACTTTTTTCGCCCGTTCGGGGGTATAGAGACTCTCTATAGAACGTTCCGGCAATTTTTTTCACCCGCTCGAGGCTATAGAGCGTTCTATAACCAAAAAGAGTCCCCTACCAATACGCAGGGAACTCCTCAATATCATTTTCTATTTTCCATTTCTTCTTTCGTGTAGATTAATTTCATTGGGTTACCACCGACGAACGCTCCGGCAGGAACATCTTCATGCACCAGTGTGGCCGCTGAAACGATCGCACCGTCGCCGATTGTTACACCAGGTAAAATCGTGCAGTTCGCTCCAATCATCACTTCATCACCGATGATGACATCTCCTAATCGGTATTCATCAATTAAGTATTCATGGGCTAAGATCGTCGTATTATAGCCGATGATTGTATTTCGACCGATGGATATTTTTTCAGGAAACATCAAGTCAGGCATGACCATCAAAGCAAGAGACGTTTCACGATTGATCTTCATCCGCAAAAACGTTCGGTATAACCAACGCTTCAAACGAAGAGAGGGGGTGTAGCGACCTATTTGGATAAAGATGAAATTTTTCGCGACTTTGAAAAACGATACAGTCTGATAAACATGCCATAAAGAGTTCGCGCCCTTTACGGGATATCTTGTTGTTTTCCGCATGGCTACCCACCTCTCCATTTTACGTTTCTTATTTTCCTTCTACGATTTTTTCTAAATCAGAAATATGCTCAAGCATATAATGTGGATCGAATGTTTGTAAAAATTCCGTGCCTTTGGCAGACCAAGCGACGCCTGTAGCCAAAACGCCTGCATTGTGAGCCGCTTCGAGGTCGTGTGAATTGTCACCGACCATCATCGTCGTCATTGGATCTGCTTTCAATTGGTCCATCGCTTCGACCAATGCTTCCGGATGAGGTTTGGCATTGTCGACATCATCCAAGCCGATGATGACATCGAAGAATTGATCAATCCCTGTCAACACCATTCCTTTGATGGCTGTATCCCGTAGCTTACTCGTAACGATCGCCATCTTGATGCCTTTTTCATGAAGGTTTTTAACCGTTTCAAAAACACCATCAAAAGCTTTCACTAAACGGTCATGGTTTTCCAAGTTATGCGAACGGTAGGTGTCCATCATTTCATCTACTTGGTCTGGTCGAATTTTCATTAATGAATCGCGAAGAGGCGGTCCAATAAACGCTTGGATTTCATCCTCTGTATATTCTCTGTCTGCATATTGCTTAATCGTATGCTGAAAAGACCCCATGATCAAATCGTTTGTATCAAGCAACGTGCCATCTAAATCAAATAAAATCGTTTCTATTTTCATGTTTGAATCGGTTCCTTTCTCCGTAGTGTTTTGTCTTTTTCAACTCGTTTCCATATTACCGCAACCGTAATCGTCAAGATGAGTGCTGTAACGAACCGGATGAGCAGTAATGGCCATACCGGTATGCCGAGCGGGATGAAGATGAGTGTATCCTCAACGACTGCGTGACATGTCACGAGAAAAATCATCACGAGATACATATCTTTTTTGGAAACATGATCTTCTTTCACCGCTTGGATCATCACACCTGCCCCGTAAGCAAGCCCAATCGTGAGCCCTGCTACCAACGTCATCGAAGCGTTTCGCTCAACACCGATCACTTTTGTGAATGGCGCGAGTTTCCGCGACATCCAATCCATCCAATGACGATCGCGTAACCATTGCATAACGATCATCAGCGGTATGACAATCAATGCCAACTGTAAAATCGCTAACGTTGCTGTTTGTACGGCATTTAAGACAATCGCTGTCCAGCCCTCCGGTTCAGCTTGAGAACTGATCATCCCATATTGAGCCGCTTCACTTCCGCCCTTCCACAACAAATTAACCAGGAATGCAGCAACCAACGCCAAGCCGACACGAACGAGTAAGATCACCCAAAATTTAATGCCGACTTTTGAAGCGACTGCTGATTCAATGAATAAGTTATGGCAAAACGAAAGCATAATCGCCATGATGAAAACTTCTTTTACCGTAAACTCAAAGCTGACAATCGCTGCAATGCCTGCATACAGATTCAAGAAATTTCCCAACACCAATGGGACGGCAGCTTCGCCGGATAAGCCAATGAATTTCATGAACGGCTCCAGCCACTCAATCACCATTGGCATTACCGGTGTGAACTGCAAAATCGTCACGATCAATGTAATTGGAAAAATGACTTTCCCCAATGTCCACGTTAGATTCAGCCCGCTAAACAGACCTTTTTGCAACGTTCCAGTCAATTGACATACTCCTTTTCCGCTTGATGCTGAGTCGTTATTTCTTCTTACCTTTTTGGTTCTTCTTTTTCACGTTTTTCTGCTGGTTCGCTTTTTTGTTTTTCGACGGACTTCCCTTCTTGTAACCACCGACAGGCGTACCATCATACAATTCATCTGCATAACCTTTTTGCTTACGATAGAACATGACAATGAGCGAGCCTGCAATCAATAGAATGGATACCAACTGAGCCGTACGCAATTCAACAACGAATAAATCGATATATAAACTATCCGTACGCATGCCTTCGATAAAGAATCGGCCGACAGAGTACCAAATTAAATAGTTTAAGAAAATAACGCCACGTCTTGGGTTCACTTTATATCGTAAAATCAATAACAAAACCAAAACGAGCACATTCCACATCGACTCATATAAAAAAGTCGGATGCATGTATGTTCCATCAACACACATTTGGTTCATAATCCAATTCGGTAAATATTGGTGGAAATTTTGATAGGCTTGCTCAGATATCGGCCCACCATACGCTTCTTGGTTCATGAAGTTACCCCAGCGACCAAGAATTTGCCCAATCAATAAGCTCGGAGCAGCAATATCGGCAATTTTCCAAAAGGACACTTCTTTTACTTTTGCATAAAAATACGCAGTTATTACAGAAAACAATAACGCCCCGTGAATCGCCAGGCCACCTTCACGAATATCGATAATATCCATCAGTGAATTGTAACGTTCCCATTCAAAAACAACGTAATAAAGTCGTGCACCGACGATGGCTGCGGGTACGGCAAAAATCAATAGATCAACGAAAAAATCTTTATGTAGACCGAGACGCTTTCCTTCTTGGGTGGCAACAACTAAAGCAATTAACGCCCCCATCATGATCAGAAAGCCATACCAATAAATCGGTAACGAACCAATTTCGATAAACACTCGATCATATGGCTCTTGTGTACAATACATCGAATCTCTCCTGTCTTTCCTTAACTAGACAACTTAATACGAATTCTATTTCAGCAGACTACTTGTAAATAAGACTTGTTCCTATTCAATCTCGGTACTATCTACATCATCAAAAACCGAGTTTAGCCGTTCGGAAAATTCCTCTGCCGTATTGACGCCCATTCGTTTCAAGCGGAAGTTCATCGCGGCCACTTCAATAATGACGGATAAGTTTCTCCCTGGGCGAACCGGAATAATTGCTTTCGGTAAATCCACGTCCATAATTTTCATCCGATCCTCATCAAGGCCGAGGCGGTCATATTGCTTGTTTTCTTCCCATGTTTCCAAATGAACAACAAGTGAAATCCGTTTATAATTACGGACTGCCCCTGCACCGAATAAAGTCATGACGTTGATGATTCCCAAGCCTCGAATTTCCAATAAATATTCAATTAAATTCGGTGGATTCCCAATGAGTGTATCATAGTCTTCCTGGCGAATCTCCACATTATCATCAGCGACTAATCGATGCCCTCTTTTGACAAGCTCCAATGCGGTCTCACTTTTACCGATCCCGCTTTTTCCGGTAATCAAGACACCTACACCGTACACATCCACTAATACACCATGGACAGCCGTTGTCGGTGCGAACCTTGTTTCCAAGTAGTTTGTCAAGCGACTGATGACCCGCGTTGTTTTATGAAGCGAACGCATTAACGGTACACCTGCTTCATCTGCTACATCAATCAATCCTTGAGGTACGTCCTGACCACGCGTAATGACGATCCCTGGTGTGACATCCGTACAAAGATTATCCATCAACTGCCGCATTTCATTATTCGGAAGATCGATCAAAAAGGATAACTCCGTACGCCCCATTAATTGGAGACGCTCTTTCGGGTAATATTTAAAATAACCAGCCATTTCCATCCCTGGACGGGAGATATCACTCGTTACAATTTCTCTATGTAAACCGTCTTTTCCGCCAATTAGCTCTAAATGAAACTGTTCCAATAAATCTCTGGTCTGCACCTTGATCATCTATGATTCCTCCAAACATTCATCACTCATCATCATACCATTTCTTAGGAATAATCGCATAACTCATGATAGATTTTTCATGATTTTAAACAAAACAATCATTAAGAAAGTGTGTAAAGCGAAGGAATCCGGGTAAATAATATCTATGATGACATAAGAGACAATTGAAGAAGGAGGGAACATGATGAAAAGGTTCGTTCCTAAAATCAAAACGAAAGAAGATCAACAACGAAATCAATATGACTTAGAAATCAAAAATGGACATTTTAAAATATATTTCACTGAAAAATACGCCTCCATACAGCTATTTGGCGATATTGCTGTCGGTTTTTTCTTTGTGTTCGGAAGCTTGATTAATATATTCGGTGGACCTTCAGTCATCAGTAATAGCGCTTATTTAGTCGGAAGTCTTTCACTTACCGTCCGCCCAATTTTAAAGATCATTCGCCGCACTTGGATTTACAATGAGAAAAAAGAAGACGACCAAGACATTACTGATTATCGACAAACTCATTCAACGACAGAAGAATACAGACGTGTCAAAGACCAAGCCATTCATGTAAATGGTGAGTTTTCAGAAGATGTCCAGCAAGCTTTCCTTGACCGAGGAGAACTTAAGGATGAAGGTGGCATGGAAGTCACACGGAAAGGAGCACACTTTGAAAGTCATACAATCGGAAAGGATATTCAACTAGACACTAAAAACGAACTCTCAAGCGAAGAAGAAATGATGGAACAAAGTGAGGATTCGACGCAGCCATCCAGTCATTCAAAAGGACAAATTAATCTTGACCACAAAGCAGAAGAAAAGAACGAACAAGAAGAAACTGCCGACAATACACCCGATCCGAAAGAGGGACAAGAACAGAATGATTCGGAAACGGACGAAGATGATACAGGAACCGACCGAGGTTTCTTCCACCATGACGCCAGCGAAGATAACAGTGAAAGCAATGAAGACGAACAATCACTTTCCGTCGACCCTGAAGATCGTGAAGAAAAAGAAAAAGATTCGTCATAACAAAACAAAGCGAAAACGCTCCAACAGTTGTGTTAGAGCGTTTTTATCATTGGTCTATATTTTACTTCGCTATATCTTTCACTAATCTTTCCAGTAACGTATTTAACAAGGAAATGATTAGTGCAGCGAGAATCGCCCAACCAAATCCGTCAATGATGAACGTATCACCCATCATCCACTGGGCAAGCATCAAGGTAATCGCGTTAATGACAAATAGAAACAGGCCAAGCGTAAAAATCGTGATTGGCAATGTAAAAATCAAAATAATCGGTTTCACAATCACATTTAAAATCGATAAAATGAACGCAGCTATTAAGGCATAACCGAAATGCTCAATTTTCACGGCATCGAAGAGCTCTGCCACAGCAATAATCGCAACAGCATTGAGGATAATTGAAATAATCCATTTTCGCAGCATCAAAAAACTCCTTACTTTAAACGTTTTCTTATTTTTCGATAATAGGATTTACCTTAATATTACCTGTTTTTGTTGATAGGTCAATGTCCAAATATTCTTTTTCTTGATCGGTATTATAGAATTGAGCCTGTTTTTTCATCAGCTGTTCATCCATGTTCATTTTCATGACGTCCTTCAGTTGGACGTCAATATTACCAATCGACGTATTCGCTGAGCCGATCATCGGTATGTCTTCCGGCAGATAGATTTGGATGGATCCAGTCATCGTTTCAACATACAAAGATTTTGCTTGCTTGTTCCGAAGATAGTTTCGAACACTACCGGTTACCACATAAATATCCAAATCTTCCATCGAACCGTCGACATAGACGGAACCCGTCGTTGCTGTCAGTTTACCCTTCGTGAATTGAACATCATCAAGCTTAATCGATCCGTGCTTTGTTTCGACATACAATGCATCACCCGTATATTCATCCATCGTAATACTTCCATTGGTTGTCGAAATGCTTGCTTGCTCAAAATGAGTCGATAGAAATTTCATCGAGCCATTAAATGCTTTGAACGATGCCTTCTCATATTTTTTCTTCGGCAAATAGATTACTAATTTAGTTTGTATATTATTATCCTCTGTTTCAAAGCGTAATGTGTCCCCTGTAAGCCCGACTTCCGTATAGCGGTCGAAATACTCCTCCGCCTTTAGCTGATCATTTTCCTTATACACCTTCGCTTTACAATCAATGACGATTTCACTCGAACCAATCGGCAAAAATTCCAACGTTGTATTAAATAAATCGAAGTCTAGATGATTCACTTGGCTAACTGGAAACGTATACTTACGGTGAATATCCATTTGTTGAAAGTTAAATTCAAATGGCCCGTCTTTAACACGTTGAAATGTATCGTTTAAAAGATTTTTAACACCCTCAGTAAAGCTACGGACATCTTGTTTGAACCTCTCTTGTGTATAGCCTTCACTGTTATTTTTTTGACGTCCTTTTTCAGCTTCTGTTTCATCTACATCATCCAATAAACGATCCGCTTCATCGCTCGTAATTTGACCCTCTTCCAAAAGCCTCAAAATACGTTTTCTTTTTTCACTCATAAATTTTCCTCCATTAATACATTATCTTCATCTTATGTTTATTATAGTGGATTTAGACATCAAAAGGAATCAAGCAACAGTCTGAAAATTCAAGAAAAAAACTCATCCTCGCGACCGAGCTGGTGATTAGCATGTGATGACTGATGAAAAACGCGTGTTAACTGGTGATAAACGAAGGCTGACTGTTGATAAACTCGTGCCAACTGTCGATAAAATAACGCTGACTGTCGATAAACGCGCTCTAACTGTTGATAAACTCGTGCCAACTGTCGATAAAATAACGCTGACTGTCGATAAACGCGCTCTAACTGTTGATAAGCGCTGGCCAACTGTCGATACACTCATACTGACTGCTGATAAACGCTTGCTGACTGTCGATAAATGCACGCTGACTGTTGATAAACGCTTGCTAACTGTCGATAAACGTGCGCTGACTGTCGATATACTCATGCTGACTGTCGATATACTCATGCTGACTGTTGATAAACTCGTGCCAACTGTCGATAAAATAACGCTGACTGTCGATAAACGCGCTCTAACTGTTGATAAACTCGTGCCAACTGTCGATAAAATAACGCTGACTGTCGATAAACGCGCTCTAACTGTTGATAAACTCGTGCCAACTGTCGATAAAATAGCGCTGACTGTCGATAAACGCGCTCTAACTGTTGATAAACGTGCGCTGACTGCTGATAAACGCTTGCTAACTGTTGATAAACTCGTGCCAACTGTCGATAAACTCATGCAACTACTGATAAAAGCACCCATCCAGCAGTCCCATACAAATTAAAAAAGAGGCCATTGAAAAACAAATCGTTTTCAATGGTCTCTCAGAAAATCAGCTTATTCATTAAAGTTAACCGTATGATAGGTTTCATATCGGAAATGACGCAAGGCGAGGTCAAATTCACTGAGCTCTTCATTTCCTTTGCGAACTTTTTGTAACATGCCATCGATCTGGCTCTTGTGGGCTTTCAATGCATTCAGCTTCTTTTGGAAGACTGTTTTTGTATCAACGACAATGTCAGGGCTCCCTAGGATTTCTTCATGGCCATTTGAGATGGCGTTGGCCCATACCTCTGGCCGTTTCTCTGCATCCATATCACGGATGGCACGGAAAGCTGCGCGTCCCATCGCATTGTGATCAGGATGTACGGCATGAGGTGGATAAAATGTGATGACTAAAGAAGCATCCAATTCTTCAATTCGCTGACGAAGGTCATCAGCTACTTTTTGCTCATCCTCAAATTCCATTGTTTTATCTCGATAGCCGAGCATTTGTAGATCCATGTCGATTTCTTTACATGCTTTAATCAGTTCTTGCTTACGGATTTCAGGTAGTGTCTCGCGGTTTGCAAAAAACGGACTACCCATGTTCCGGCCCATTTCACCGAGTGTTCCACAAAGGTAAGTGACTGGGACACCTGCTTCTCTGAATTTCACGACTGTTCCTGCTGTTCCAAATGATTCATCATCCGGGTGAGGATAAATCACGACGACTTGTTTATGTTTACTGTAATCAATTTCCATGAGACCCCTCCTTTTTGCACATCATTTTTAATAGTTGAATGGTTTTTCGCTCAGCTGCATGGCGACCATCAAGCGACCGTCCGCATCATGTCCTGCCATCAGCAATTGATTGTTTTCATTGAATTCAAAGTCGGTTAATCCTTCTGCATAAATCCAACCGATTTCATGTTTGAGGCCGACACGGTAGGCACCTTCCTGCTCGACAATTTTCCCTTGTGTATAAGTGATTTGAGCATTTCGAACATAGGCCCCTACATTATATGCGTTGGCATCAAAGTGCTTGGCATAAGCACCGTTTGTTGTTTCGACGTGTACATATACTGGTTTGTTCGTCCATTGGTCAAGATACTCTTGGACTTTGTTCAAATTAATTGATTCCATATCCATTCCTCCAACTGCTATTGTTCAGATTTAATTCGATGGTTCCAATAGCTCTTTCATTCGTTTTCGATCTCGTTCCAATATCGGCTTCAAATATTGACCTGTGTGTGACTGCTCTACTTCGGCTACTTCTTCCGGCGTTCC
Organism: Allobacillus sp. SKP2-8; assembly: GCF_007559355.1. NCBI lineage: Bacteria > Bacillati > Bacillota > Bacilli > Caryophanales > Bacillaceae > Allobacillus > Allobacillus sp. SKP2-8. Next base: position 12,564 of record NZ_VMHF01000016.1, read on the forward strand.
TGTGGCAACGATTTGACCGCCACCGTCTCCGCCTTCAGGTCCTAAGTCGATTAAATAATCGGCAACTTTAATGACATCTAAGTTGTGTTCGATGATCAAGACCGTATCTCCATTATCGACCAATCGTTGCAACACATTGAGCAGTTTAGCGATGTCTTCTGAATGAAGACCTGTTGTCGGCTCATCCAAAATATAAAAGGTTTTACCGTTTGACCGTCGATGCAACTCACTGGCAAGCTTGACGCGCTGTGCTTCGCCCCCTGATAGAGTCGTTGCAGACTGACCTAATCGAACGTATCCTAAACCGACATCATAAATGGTTTGTAGCTTCCGTTTGATTTTAGGAATGTTTTCGAAAAATTCAAGTGCTTCCTCAATCCGTAGGTCAAGTACTTCCGCAATGTTTTTCCCTTTGTATTTCACTTCCAACGTTTCACGGTTATAACGCGTTCCGTGACATACTTCACATGGGACATAAACATCTGGGAGGAAGTGCATTTCAATTTTAATGATTCCATCCCCTTTACAAGCTTCACAGCGTCCGCCTTTTACGTTAAAACTGAAACGTCCTTTTTGATAGCCGCGAATTTTTGCTTCGCTCGTATCCGCAAATAAATCACGAATATTATCAAAAACGCCTGTGTAGGTCGCTGGGTTTGAACGGGGTGTCCGGCCGATTGGTGACTGATCGATGTCGACTACTTTTTCCAATTGCTTTAAGCCCGTAATTTTATCATGTTTGCCTGGCTTTGTTTTCGCTCGTTGCAATTGCTGAGCTAATGCCTTTTGTAAAACACCGTTGATCAGTGTACTTTTACCTGATCCAGAAACACCTGTGACAACATTCATGACACTAAGTGGAATGGATACGTCAATATTTTTTAAGTTGTTTTCGTGTGCACCTTTAATATTGATCATTTTATTCTTATTCACTTTTCTTCGCTCTGCAGGTAAGTGGATAAATTTTTTGCCGCTTAAATATTGACCCGTCAACGATTCTTCAACGTCCATGACTTCTTTCGGCGATCCACTAGCAACGATTTCGCCGCCTTGCGCTCCAGCACCTGGTCCGATGTCGACTAACCAATCGGCTGCAAGCATCGTATCTTCATCGTGCTCAACGACAATGAGCGTGTTATCCAAGTTACGCATTTGCTTGAGCGTCTCGATTAAACGGTCATTATCCCGTTGGTGCAATCCAATCGAAGGTTCATCCAATACATACAGTACACCGGTTAGTGCTGAACCGATTTGTGTTGCTAAACGAATCCGTTGAGCTTCACCACCGGATAAAGTTCCTGCCGACCGAGATAGCGTTAAATAATTCAACCCGACATTTTGCAAAAAGTGCAGACGGTTGTTAATTTCTTTCAAGATCATTTGGGCGATTTGTCGATCTTGCTCGGATAATGATAATTCTTGAAACCAATTCAATGAATCGGTAACCGAAAAATCAGTGACTTCAGAAATATGCTTATGATTGATTTTGACGGACAATACTTCTTCAGATAAACGATAACCATCACAAGTCGGGCATGTTTTTTCTGCCATATATTTACCCATCAATTCACGTGTGAAGCTGGAAATGGATTCATGGTACCGACGAGAAATATTACTGAGTACACCTTCAAAAAAGATTTGATTCTCACGCACTTGTCCTTGTTCATTTTTATAACGGAATTTGATCTTTTCTTCTCCACTTCCGTTCAGGATAATATCCATATGCTCTTTCGGTAAGTCTTTAATTGGCTTCTTCATATCAATGCCGAAATGTTTACAGACACTTTTTAAAAGCTGTGGATAATACTGTGAAGAAATCGGTTGCCATGCAGCGATTGCTCCTTTTTGTAAGGAAAGATTCCAGTCTGGTACTACTAAATCTAAATCCACTTCCAAGTTAGAGCCAAGACCATCACATGTTTTGCAAGCACCAAACGGACTGTTGAAGGAAAACAATCTAGGTTCTAGTTTCCCGACGGTAAACCCACAGATCGGACAGGCCAGGTTTTCATTAAACTTCATTTCATCTCCGTCGATCAAGTCAACGATCACTTGGCCTTCTCCGAGCTTCAATGCTGTTTCCATCGAGTCCGCCAGTCGACTTTCGATACCTTCTTTGACGACAATCCGGTCGATGACGACTTCAATCGAGTGCTTTTTATTTTTCTCCAGTTCAATTTCCTCGGAAATTTCCCGCATTTCTCCGTCTACACGTAGACGAATGTACCCTTCTTTTTTCAAGTCAGCCAATATTTTTTTATGCTCACCTTTTCGGTCCGAAATAACGGGAGCAAGCAGTTGGATTTTCGTCCGTTCCTCAAGTTCCATGACTTGATTGACCATCTGTTCGATGGATTGAGCACTGATTTCCACGCCATGTCGCGGACAAATTGGTTTCCCGACCCGCGCATACAGCAGGCGAAGATAATCATAAATCTCTGTCACGGTTCCAACCGTCGAACGTGGGTTACGGCTCGTCGTTTTCTGATCGATGGAGATCGCTGGAGAAAGCCCTTCAATCGCATCGACATCTGGTTTATCCATTTGACCGAGAAACTGCCGTGCATAAGCAGAGAGGGACTCTACATAACGGCGCTGTCCCTCTGCATAAATCGTATCGAACGCTAAAGAAGATTTTCCTGAACCGGATAACCCTGTCATAACGACTAATTTATTTTTTGGGATTTTCACGTTTACATCTTTTAAGTTATGTGCACGTGCACCTTGGACGGTAATTTCTTTTGTCATTTACGCTCATCCTTCCACTTTCAGTTCCAATAACGCATCGCGTAGTTCCATCGCTTTTTCGAAATCCAACTCTTTTGCTGCTTGTCGCATTTCTTCTTCCATTTGATCGATGAGCTTCTGTTTGTCTTCTTTCGATAAATTCGAATACTCGGAGATCAGTTCAGCTTGCTGATCGTCCTCGGAATCATATGTCGCACGAATGACATCGCGGATTTCTTTCTTGATCGTTGTCGGTGTAATGCCGTGCTTCTCATTATAAGCCATTTGTTTTTCACGACGACGGTTCGTCTCTTCAATCGCGGTCTGCATCGAATCTGTCATTTTATCGGCATACATATGCACTTGCCCGTTTTCGTTACGAGCAGCACGGCCAGCCGTCTGGATCAATGAACGCTGCGAACGGAGGAAACCTTCTTTATCGGCATCCAAAATAGAAACGAGCGACACTTCCGGAATATCGAGTCCTTCACGCAATAAGTTAATGCCGACAAGAACGTCGTATTTTCCGATTCGTAGGTCGCGAATGATTTGAATTCGCTCCAACGTCTTTATTTCACTGTGCAGATAAGCAACTTTGATGCCCATTTCTTGCAAATAATCCGTTAGGTCCTCGGACATTTTGATCGTTAACGTCGTAACCAACACACGTTCATTTCGTTCAATCCGTTTATTGATTTCACCAATCAGGTCATCAATCTGTCCCTTACTTGGTTTCACGGTAATTTCAGGATCCAACAACCCGGTCGGACGGATAATTTGCTCAACCATCTTCGGCGTATGCTCAAGCTCATAAGGACCCGGTGTGGCTGAAACATAAATTGCTTGGTCCACATGCTTCTCCCATTCTTCAAATTTCAACGGTCGGTTGTCCAAAGCTGAAGGAAGACGGAAGCCATGTTCAACGAGCGTCATTTTTCTGGCACGGTCTCCATTATACATTCCACGAATTTGTGGCAACGTAACGTGCGACTCATCGATCACCATCAATGAATCATCCGGAAAGTAATCCAATAATGTGTATGGTGTTGCACCTTCATCGCGTAACGTTAAATGACGCGAGTAGTTTTCGATTCCTGAACAGAAACCCATTTCACGCATCATTTCCAAATCATAATTCGTCCGTTGCTCAAGTCGTTGAGCTTCAAGAAGCTTTCCTTGCTCCTCAAATTTCGCCAACTGTTCTTCCAATTCTTTTTCAATATTTTTAATGGCAATCTGCATTTTTTCATCTCTTGTGACGAAGTGGGATGCCGGGAAGATCGCTACGTGGTCACGATCACCGATAATCTCGCCAGTCAATGCATCCACTTCACGAATCCGGTCGATTTCATCACCAAAAAACTCAATCCGGATACAATGCTCTTCACGTGAGGCCGGAATAATCTCCAAGGAATCTCCACGGACCCGGAACGTACCACGTTGAAAATCGATATCATTTCTTGCATATTGAATATCGACAAGGTCACGTAGCACTTCATTACGCTCTTTTTCCATGCCGACACGAAGCGAGAGTACTAAATCGCGGTATTCCGTTGGATTCCCTAACCCGTAAATACAGGATACACTCGCGACAATCAGCACGTCCTGGCGCTCAAACAACGAGGATGTTGCCGAGTGACGCAGCTTATCAATTTCATCATTGATGCTCGCGTCTTTTTCAATAAATGTATCAGAGCTCGGCACATAAGCTTCCGGTTGATAGTAATCGTAATAACTCACGAAATACTCAACAGCATTATTCGGAAAAAATTCTTTAAACTCACTATATAATTGTCCAGCCAATGTCTTGTTGTGGGCAATGACAAGGGTTGGACGATTGATTTCCTTCACAACATTCGAGACAGTAAACGTTTTCCCTGTTCCTGTCGCTCCTAATAAGGTTTGATGTTTTTGTTTCTTTTCGATTCCATTGACCAATTGTTCGATCGCTCGAGGCTGATCTCCCTCTGGCTGGAATTGCGAAAACAACTCAAATTTTTGACTCAAACACATCATCTCCAGAAAATAATTTCACTAGTCTATTTTAACATCTCACGAACAAAAGTTCTATTGTAGTGACTCGGCCATGTATACCTTAAGAATATTTTCTTCTACTGACTTTTGCAAAGAATGTGATGTCTAAGATTTTCCATAAAAAGAACGACAAGGTTGTGATAAAAGTTCTTTAAAAAATAAAAACCGAACAATTTAGGCGTAAAAAATTGTTCGGGTTTTCTTCTTAGTTGGCGCTCCATCAAAATACTTCGCTTGCACCCAAAGGGCATAAGGCGACATCTGCGATAAATCGCAGTGTCTTCTATACCGCGGGCACGGCTCGAGCCTCCTCGGCCGAAAACCGTGGCCTGTGGGGTCTCGAGTCACGTGCTGTTCCCGCAGGCGTCAACGTATTTTGATTCCGCTTCCTATCTTTACTTGTTATATAAATAGTCATCTTTTGCATCAATATTTTTCTTTTGTCTCAGTTTTCCCGATAATTCAGTCATTCTTTTGGTCGTCTTCATTGCTGCGTAACTCTTCAATCAGCGACATCAGTTCATCTTCATAAAGAGCTTTTTCATTGATGTTATGCTCACTGTTTTTCGGTTCTTCAATTTTTTCTTGCTCCGTATGTCTTGGTCCAGTTAATCGGTTTGCTCTTTGATTCGGAGCGTCCAGTTTTTCTGGCGACGCTTGTTTCGGTGGTTCGAGTTGATCTTGTTCGCTTGAATCGCTTTCCAAAAAGTCTAAGAACGAATCATGCGACTGTTCGATTTTTTGTTGCTTCTCTAAGTCAGACGATTCAAGTTTATCCTGTTCGTTCCACTCGGTTGAAAATTGTTCTTCTTCCATGTTTCTATTCGTTGTGTAACTTTCTGATGAATCCGACTGATGATATTTTTGCTGATTCTTTTCCGTCGCGGTTACAACTTCATCTAAATCAAATTCTTCTGTTTGATTCGGTTGCAGGCTAAACTTTGGCTTTTCTTTGACAAACACCAAGCCCAGTTCGTGACGTTCATTTTGATAGATGGGACGTTGTACGAATCGAACTTCCCCATCTAAATTTTTCACAGACAGCTTACAATAGGTTTGATTGACACTCATAATTTCATAAAACTCATGCTCATTACTCACTGGGTGATCGTGGACTCGGACAATTTTTTCACCGATGACTAAGCCCATTTCATCTGCAGGTGAGTGTGGTGTGATGCCGACAATTTGGATTCCGTCTGGTTGTGGACTATAAATCGAGCGTTTTCCTGACTCGCTCATATAAGTAGCCCATTGAATCAATAGGCGTCCAACAATCGCAACTGCTAGAAATACATAAACCCATTCTGGATAAAAATATAAACCGACTGCCAAGCCAACCAATACGACGAACAACAGCATAAGTTTTTTGGCTAGCTGCTTGGCTCCGTGATCACTCAACGTGCTATGGAAACGCTGCTGGAAACCAATAATAGCTGGGAATAACATGAGACTAAACGTTGTGGAACCCATTTCAAACATTGGCCACCACGGCAGCCACTGGTCCAGTTGTAATGCTGTTCCTTGAATCGGAACAAAAAATGGAATGAGCATGAGTCGTTTCGCCGAATGAAAGCCGACGAACTTACCACGGTCACTTTTTTCTAACCCAGGAAATGTCCGTGAGCGTTTCGTCGTTGTGACCAATATAATTTCCGCCAAAAATAGAACGAGCATGATATAGCTTACAAAGACAAAATCGACGGCGTAAATCGCATCCGAAATGACTTGATTAATAATCGTTATATCAAAGAAGTTTAATAGCCAGATAGTCAATGCAGAAATCCCGATTGTATAGATCGGCGACAGTAAACGAGTTTGATTAAACAACATAAATAGAAGTGTAAACGCAGATACGAACAGCATCCATTCATAACTAATCAATCCGCCGGCCAATAAAATCCCGACAGAAAGAAGCACGCCAAATAACAACCCTGTTAACCAAGTTCTCTTCCATTCTGCTGTGATTTCAAAAATCCGGTGACCGAACTGCTTACGTTCCTTTTCAATTCGTTTATACCCTGTCCAAAACGCAAAGATTATGGCTGCATATAAAAGAGGTTGCCATGTCACACGTAAAATTCCTAGTCCGATCTCAACCAGCCATTCCATCAACACGTTCAATCCCTCACTCTCTCTAAGAAGCAACTTCGTCTATTTAAAGATCTATTGTAAATTTTAATACATTGTATTTGAAATTACTAAACAGGGCTATCGAAAAACTCGTTAATACTATATACATTTCGTCAAAGCTAGTGCAGAATCCTGCAAACTTTGCTAATAAAATTCTAGATTAGTAGGTTATGTAGCTCCCAACTGTATATGTTCCCAAAAACTTGAGTTATGAACCTCTTATGGTGAAATTTCCTTATTGTTGATGTCAGCTATGCGAACTGTTTGGAAAATACGTGTTCAGGGGTAGTAGGTATTCACTCTCTGGGAAATATGCTTTCAGTTGTAAGAAATATGCCTCTAACCCTATGTCATATCGACCAAACTATGATTCATGTTTCGATAGATTCTTGGTGCGGTTAGTCTTGAAAAAAATGCTTACTGAATTTTAGGTATCAGTATATTACAACATGTAATTATGGATCCTAGCTAAATACAAAAATCATTCCAATATAAAACTTTTTGAAGGATTTCAACTGAATTATATAGAGTGGGATTATAAAGGCGAAGAAACTTTAACTTTTGTATATGTACATGAAACTTTCACTGATAGTTATGTTGCAACAGATGGCGGTAATTTTACATTAGATGTTACAAGTTATGGAACAAATTTTAATAGTTTCAGTGCAACAATGTATGTTAACGGTAATTATCATTCTTCAAAACCAGTGGCATATTCTGATGGCAACGGTACTGTTGAATTTAGTAGTATTCCAGCTGGTAGCACAGTGAAATTCTATATTGGAATGAGTATAGACGATACCGTTAATATTAAATTTTATGATTAATGATCGATGACTAATGTGATTAAATCGACTACGGAAATGACATAGTCGTTTTTTTATTTATCTTAATTATCCACATTTTTCACAGATACATCGTAACCTTGAATCTTAGAGATAGAATTAAACTTCTGAGTATTTAACAGTTCCTTAACCTCTTTTTCAATTTCTTTCATTTTTGATTGAACATATTGATCGGTTCCCTTAATTTTTGTTTCTATTGTAATAGACTTTTGATATTGTGATTTTATATCGATTACTTCATCAAAAACCTGAAGTTCTTTTAATAAAGTTTCCGTTTTGGCTAATAATTCACTATGAATTTCGTTCAATCTCTCCCTCTCTTTGAAAGAAGAAACATACTTAGTAACAGAAATTAAATGTTCGTTAAGAATTGTACCTTCAATTAACTTTTTCACTGAATTCTCTATATCTTTTTCAACCGATGTTAAATACTTTTGAGAACCTTTCACTTCTACTACTATTGTATTTGACGGATATTTGGTTTTTATCACTGCAATATTATAGTTGGGTTGTAATTCTGCTTTAATCTTCTGTAAAATTCGGCTAATTTCTTTATTGGTCTCATCACTTGAAGGGATTAGTTCTGAATCTTTCACCTCTTCATTAGTGCTACTTATTATTGTTTGATTAAATAAAAAGGTTGAACCTAATCCCACAACAAAAAAATTCCGATTAAAATGATGATGTTTTTTTTCATTTTTTATTCTCCCCCCCTTTTAACAAAATTTACATCTATTATTCATTATTATTCAAAAGTATTTAATTAATTCTAACTTAAAGGTATTTTTTAAAATCTCGGTGTGGCGATTTTTAGCTTAGGCGAAACACATTAAACTTCCCATCACTTTACAACCTTGTGGTTGAAAGTGGGGGATTCTCGGCGTAATCGCCAGTTATTGATTAGGCTAGACCCTCAGTACTTACGGTTAGAAGTCTTATGGCTTCTTTGGTTTTTTACTACAATAACGAACGAATAAAAATAAAGTTGGCTGGTTTAAGTCCAGTACAATACCGAACTCAAACCAGCCAAACAGCTGCATAATAAAACTCTAACTTTAAGGGGTCACTACCAAAGCCATCTTTTTCGTTTATTATTTAACTACCTGTAATTTCTTCTAAAGCACGTTTTAACTGAAGGTCGTTTTCTGTTTTTTCAACTGCTTCCAAGATTAAAGTTTCTAGTTTTTCTTCAGTCTTTTCATTGATTTCACCAGTTACTTTCAAATCATGCTCTTGCTGGAAGGTTTCAACTGCATCTGTTGTTTGCTTGTCGAAATATCCATCTGTCCGGTCCATTTCGTAACCTAAACCTTTTAGCATAATTTGAGCTTTCTCCACTTCAGCGTTATTCATATTGTACTTCAACGGTTCTTCCGTTTGAATGAGCGTCGTGTAGAAATAATCTGGCTGTTTCACTTCGATGGTAGGTTCGACACCGACTTCATTGATCTGATTTCCATGCGGACTGAGCCAGTTCATGACCGTAATTTTCAACATGCCATCGCCTAACTCCATCGCTTGCTGTACAGTACCTTTTCCGAACGTCGTTTCACCAATGATGTCTGACTCGACGACTTCTTTAAAGGCTGCCGCTAAAATTTCAGACGCAGATGCACTGCCTTCATTGATCAATACAGCAATCGGATAATCTTTTCTGCCTTGACCATTCGTATAATAGGCTTCACCTTTCTCGCCACGTCTTTCTGTCATGACGAACGGATCATCCGGACCGAGGAAGTTGGCTAAAATACTTTCGACTGAATCGAAAAGACCTCCTGGATTTCCGCGGACATCAATGACAAGTCCTTCAATATTTTCTTCATCTTCTAATTTTAATAATTGGTCGTTAAACTCTTTTGCCGTTCCTTCACCGAATGAACGGATTTCCAGAACCCCGACTTTCTTGCCATCCTGTTCCATCACATCAGAATAAACGGTCGTAAGCGGGATGGTATCTCTCGTGATCGTAATTTCAATCGTTTCTTCGTTGCCTGGACGATCGATTGTGAGGACGACATCTGTTCCTTTTTCACCACGAATGAGCGAAGTCGCTTCATAAACCGTGTAGTCCTCAACCGATTCACCATCCACCTCAATCACTCGGTCGTTCGGCCGGATGCCTGCCTCTTCAGCAGGGGAGCCTTTCAATGGCGCAATGATGGTAATATGCTCATTACGTTTGGTAACTTCAGCACCTATACCTTCAAAGCTCGACTCCAACGATTGATTAAACTGCTTCGTCATCTCGGCATCCAAGTATTCACTATAAGGATCATCCAATTTACTGACCATCCCTTCGATGGCCCCGTTCACGAGCTCTTGGCGTTCCACTTTGTTGACGAAATTAGCTTGAATCAGATCAATCGCCCGGTCCAGTGATTGAAATTCGGCCGGTGTTTCCGCTTTTTCAGACTTCGATTCTTCGTCCTGATCATTCTTTGAATCAGTCTCTATTTTTCCATCTGTTTCTTCCTCTGTTTCCTGGTCACTAGCTGTTGTATCCATCGCTTGCATCGTCAACCCCGTTGCGACGCCACCGATGAGCAGAGCGATCAAGATCATGCTTATAAACAACTTTTTACTGATATTCATTTGGTCACCTCAAAACAAGAAAGTTTGTCCAATCTCACTATGTATCGATTTTAACACCGATATATGATTCGAAGACGAAGCTTCATTTCGCAATGTCTATAAAAATAGATAAAAGCATCACACAAACTGTGTAATGCTTTTATCGTACTATAGGTCATCTCATCCGTAAATGAGAAAAACTTATCTGATTCCGAAACTTGCTGGATTTACTGCATTACTCTTAGAGTAATTCCATCCGCCTCGGTGAATTTCGAAGTGTAAATGCTGACCGAATGATTGTCCTGTGTTCCCCATGTTTCCTAAGTATTGTCCTTGGCTTACTGTTTGACCAGTAGAGACCGCTCGATTTCTCATATGTGCATAAACAGTCGTATACTTCTGTCCTTTAATGATATGAGAAACAAACACGACATTTCCGTAACTGCTGGAGAAATAAGAACGACTTACAATTCCTGAAGCAGCGGCTTTGACTGGCACCGTTCCACCTTGTGCGATATCTACACCTGGGTGGTATGAAGAACATCCACTACAACTTCTGTGACCGAATCCAGAAGAAATATAACCTGCTGCAGGTTTGATGAAACCACTGGAAGAAGTCGTTTGTTCAATTTCAGGACTTCCTGAATCGTTGTTGGATGAACCTGAATTGTTTGAACTTGAATTATTTGAGCTTGAGTTTGAGTTATTCTGTTTCTCTTTTCTTTTTCGTTCTTCTTCTTTTTGTTGCGCGATGAGTTTGTCAAAAGCAGATTTCTGGCTTCGAAGGTTTTCTTCTTTTTCAGACAAGCTCATTTGGTGATTATGTGCTTCTTCTTCTTGCTTTTCTAACTTCGCCATTTGTGTATCTTTCATGCCAAGTTGGTCTTCCAACTTCACAAACAGGTTGTCCAGTTTGGATTTCTCAGCAGCCAAAGAAGCTTTTTGAGATTCCAATTGTTTCTTTTCAGAAGCGACTTGATCGCGTTGTGCCGTTACAGTCTCTTTATCTTTTTCGACTTGTACTTTATTTTCTTCGACTTTTGTTTTATTCTTTTCGACTTGTTTTTTATTGTTCTCCAAGTCTTTTTTCTCTTGGATATGTGTTTCTAGAATCTGATTGTCCTGTTCCATAATTTTATTAACAGCGACGGTACGGTTAATAAAATCACCAAAGTTTTTCGATCCTAAAATCACTTCTAAGTATTGGATGTCTCCACCATTTTTTTGCAGACTACGTAAACGATTTTTCAATAAATCTTCACGCTTCTCAATACTTGCTTCTTGTTCTTTAATTTCTGCTTTAAGTTGTTTGATTTCTTCTTTCAACTGCTTAATTTCATCTTGAAGTTCTTTAATTTTTGTTTCAAGTGTATTGATTTCTGCGTTTAATTCATCGATTTCACTTTGTTTTGTATTAATTTGGCTTTCTTTCTTTTCTAGCTCTTTAATCTTTTTATCAATCTGGCTCTGTGTATTCGATGCTTTTTCATCCAGTTTATTGATTTCACTTTGTGTGTTTTTCTGTTTTTGTTTAATTTCATTCAAGCGATCTTTCGCTTCATCCAGATCACTTTTAACTTCTTTGTGCTTCTGATTCACCTGGCTTTTCTCTTTCTGTAAGTCACCGATACTTTTTGCACTGACATCTGCTACTGCTGTTAGTTGAAAAATTCCTATGAACAAAATTGCTGCTAAGAATAGTTTTACCGTTTTTTTCCCCAACTTTTGTTCCCCTTTCAAATCTTTAAAAGATTAGTAGATTTGTTTGCTGTCTTTCTCTAGCGATGCTTGTATGATGGTTTTCTATACGCGCAAAAACTTACGAACGCTCATGACGCTTCCCCAAATACCGATGACAACGCCAATTCCAAGTAATATTCCTGAGATTTGCCAAATGAATGGATTCGCCGGTAATAATTCAAAGAATGGAATCGGAATTTCATCTGCGAATTGATTGTAAAGGTAGTAATATCCACCAGCTACAACAGCTATCGGAATAATCGATCCAAGAACGCCCATCAAGGCACCTTCAACGAAAAATGGCCAACGAATGAAACTGTTTTTCGCTCCGACAAGCTTCATAATGCCGATTTCTGTCTGACGTGCGATAATCGTCATTTTAATCGTATTGGAAATAAGGAAAATCGCTGTCAACAATAGTGCGCCGATGAAGATAATTCCAATCCACCTTGCAATGTCATTGAAGGCAATTAAGCGATCGACGACATCTTTCATGTAATTGACTTCTTCTACGTTATCCATTTGTTCAATCTGATTGGCAACGCCTGCCAACTGCTCTGGTTCATACGTTTTTATATTAAAAGCGTCACTCAATGGGTTGAATTGTTCAAATAGCTCCCATTGATCGCCTGATTCACCCATATCAGAGATGAGCCCTTCCAGTTCATCTTCTTTTGATGAAAATTCCATCTCACTAATATTTGAGATTTCATTGATTTGTTTTTCCAATTCTTGAATGTCTTGATCTTCAGCAGTTCTTTCTACGTAAACTTTCATCTGTGCTTCATTTTCAATATTCTCAGCCAGCTGATTTAGGTTAAACATTAATGCGAGGAAAATCCCGACCAACACTAACGTTGTCGTCACCGCACCAACTGACGCTACCGTCATCCAACTGTTTCTGACTATATTTTTCGTGCCCTCTCGCACATGTCTTCTCATTGTACTAAGCTTCATAACCGTATTCCCCTCGGTGCTCGTCTCTCACTATTTGACCGTTTTCCATAGCGATGACTCTTTTTCTAAGTTTGTTTACGATTTCCTGACTGTGAGTCGCCATAACGATTGTCGTTCCTCGTGTATTGATCTCTTCAAAAATTCGCATGATTTCCCAAGAAGTTTCAGGGTCCAAGTTTCCTGTTGGCTCATCAGCAATGACAATCTTTGGATTGTTAACAATTGCCCGGGCAATCGCAACTCGTTGTTGTTCCCCACCTGATAACTGGTTTGGAAGGAATCTTGCTTTTTGCTTCAACCCGACCATTTCCAATACTTCGAGTACACGCTTGTTAATTTTCTTTGGATTTTCTTCAATAACTTCCAACGCAAAAGCGACATTTTCAAATGCTGTTAGACGAGGAAGTAATTTAAAGTCTTGGAAGATGACCCCGATATCGCGTCGCAAGAACGGAACGTCTTTCAATTTCATGTCGGTCACATTCTTACCTTCAATCAAGACTTCACCTTTTGTGGCTAGCTCTTCGCGGTACATCATCTTAATAAATGAACTTTTTCCTGCACCACTCGCCCCCACAATATAAACAAATTCACCTGCATCTATATTTACGGTTAAACCGTCAACGGCCATAACGCCGTGGCTATATTCTTTATAAACATTTTTCATCTCGATCATAATAAGTAGCACGATCCCCCTAGGATGTTTTTTCGTTAGCTGTCGATTCTATGTGTTTTTTCTATCATTATAGGAAATCTAGTAGATTGGTCGTTTGATTTGTTTCAGGACAACCAACTAACTCTTAATTCAAAACCTATTATAACATCATTCGGCATAAATTTTACCCTTTTTAATATTACATTTTCATTTCAAAGTCATGTCTACAATCGTATTTACTAGGAGATTTGTCTCTTCTTTACGATTAACTCACTGTCTTTTGATATATATCGACCAGATTCCCTCTTTCTTTACATCAATTTTTTTGAATGAATCATTCAAATTACCTAAACATAATGTGGTGATAGGTCAAATGGAACAATTTAAATAGAAATAGAGTAGAAAGTTGAGGGGGTGATTAACACTGAAGGATGGATTTTTAACACTGAAGGTGGGTGAGTTAACACTGAAGATTGGGGAAATAACACTGAAGAAATGTGAATCAACACTGAAGGTCTAGGATTTAGCACTGAAGGTAGAGTAATTAACACTGAAGATCACACATTTAACACTGAAGATTCACAGCGTATCCAACAAAAAAAGCTATCCCATCTATTCAGATGAGATAGCTTGTTCAATACATCCATTCAATTTACTGTTGAACTAACCAATCAGCGATTTCTTCTGCATCGCCTTGTTCAACGTTTTGTGCTGGCATTGAACCTTTACCGTTTTGAATGATGTCTACGATTTCACTTGCATCGTAGTCATCTCCAACGTTTTCTAGAGATGGACCTGCTCCACCGGATAGGTCACCACCGTGGCAAGATGCACAGTTTTGCTGGTAGAGCTCTTCACCTGCGCCAGTGTCGCCACCGCCAGATGCTGATTCTTCTCCACCGCCGTCTCCGCCACCGTCATCGCCGCCACCACAGGCAGCTAAGACAAGCATTCCACCAAAGATTGCAGTGAGTAACTTTTTCTTCATGTTTGTTGACCTCCTCATTATGTTTGTTTGTATGTTTCCCTAAACATCCAAAAGTTAATCAACTTTTGAACGTAAATAGGCATCAATAAATGAATCTAACTCTCCATCCATGACGGCTTGAGTATTGCCGTTCTCAAGGTTCGTACGATGGTCTTTCACCATGTTGTACGGATGGAACACGTAAGAACGGATTTGACTGCCCCAGCCAATTTCCTTCTGTTCTCCTCGAATTTCATCCATTTCTCGTTGTTGTTTTTCAATTTCCAATTGGTATAGTTTCGATTTTAACATTTTCATCGCTTGTTCGCGGTTTTTGATTTGAGACCGTTCCGACTGGCAAGTAACAACAGTACCTGTCGGCTCGTGTGTAATCCGGACGGCTGAGTCGGATGTGTTGACGTGCTGGCCACCGGCACCACTCGAACGGTACGTATCAATGCGCAATTCCTCTGACTTCACATCAATTTCAACATCTCCGGAAAATTCCGGGACGACTTCACATGATGCGAATGAAGTATGTCTTCTGCCTGAGGAGTCAAACGGTGAGATCCGCACTAGTCGGTGTACACCTTTTTCAGCTTTTAAGTAACCATAAGCATTATGCCCTTTGATTAAGAGCGTAACACTTTTAACGCCTGCTTCATCTCCGGGTAAATAATCCATCGTATCGACTTTAAAACCTTTTTTCTCAGCATACCGCGTATACATCCGGAGTAACATCTCTGCCCAATCTTGAGACTCAGTTCCACCGGCACCCGAATGGATCTCTAAAATGGCGTTATTTTTATCGTAAGGCTCACTCAGTAAAATTTCAAGTTCGAAGCTGTCGAGCTCCTTCGAAAAATGTTGAATGCTTTCATGTAAATCATCAAAAAGCTCTTGATCATTTTCTTCTTTGATTAATTCATAGGAAACATCGAGATTTTCAAGTTCCTCTGAAAGCTTATCGAGCTCTTGAACCGTTTTTTTTAGGCCATTCATTTCATCAATCACTTGCTGGGCGTTATCTTGATCGTCCCAGAAGCCTGGTTCAGTCATTTGGATTTCTAACTCTTCAATGCGTTTACGCTTTTCAGGTAAGTCAAAGTGACCTCCTAAAGTTTTCTAAAGTCTCATTCATTTTATCGATTTTCTGTTTGATTTCTGTTAAATCCATACTTTCACCTCTGTTGATTATTGTTTCCATTTACCCGTATTATAACACGACTAAACAAAACTAAAACTGAACAATTCGTTACAGATGGTTGGATTTCCCAGCAATTCATTAAAAAATAGTGCCTTACACCTAGAGCTTTTACAACTTAAGTTTATTTTATTTACGATTCAACGCTAAATTTATGTGACTTATTGTGTGGATTTGCGGATTTGTGACCAATATTCGGAGATATGCGCCCTTTTTTCTCGTGAATTTGAGATGTTATGCGCCCTATTCAGTTTTATTTGAGAACGGTGGACCCGGATATGCGCCCGACTAGAAGACTTATGCTACCAAATTTCGGATATATGCGCCCTAACCAACGTCATCAATGATCAATCCAATTAAAGGTGAGTCATCAGCTGGATTAAGGAACATGACCAGTATGTTATGCGCCCTATTCAAGTTTATTTGAGACCAATGGATCTGGATATGCGCCCGACTAGACGACTTATGCTACCAACTTGTAGATATATGCTCCCTGTTATCCGATTTATGGGACCAAAATGAAAATATATGCTCCCAACCATAAAATCAGTGATCAATCCAAATAAAAAAAGGTTGAAAAGCTGGGAAACCAGCTTTTCAACCTTTTAGAATCTTATTATTTTCCATGACAGTGCTTATATTTCTTTCCGCTGCCACATGGACATGGTTCATTACGTCCGACTTCTTTTTTCTTGACGATCGGTTGACGTTTCTTCTTTTGATCTTGGCGTCCGCCAGCAATCGCTTCGGTACCTGTCGCAACGGCCTGACGTTGTAAGTTTTCTCGAATTTGTGCCTTCATGGCATACTTGGCGACTTCTTGTTCGATGGAAGCAATCATCTCTTCAAACATCGAGAAGCCTTCCATTTGGTATTCTTGCAATGGATCGTTCTGACCGTACGCACGTAAATGAATTCCTTGGCGCAGTTGGTCCATCTGGTCGATGTGGTCCATCCATTTACTGTCAACCGTACGGAGTAGGATGACTTTTTCGAATTCACGCATTTGATCCTCGGTCAGTTCTTCTTCACGAGCATCGTATTTCTCTTGTGTTTTTTCAATGACCCACTCAATGATCTCTTCTGGTTCTTTTCCTTTGAGATCATTAACAGAGACTTCATCCTGGTTCAACACATTCGCTTGTAAAAATTCAGCCAGTGCTTCTAGATCCCAGTTCTCATCATCTTCATCTTGCGTATAGGCATGGACATTCCGTTCGACTGTTGAACGAATCATACCTTCAATGATTTCACGCAGACTATCGGATTCAAGCACTTCTTTACGCTGCTCATAAATAATATCACGCTGTTGACGCATAACATCATCATAAGCAAGTAGCTGTTTACGCGCATCAAAGTTATTCCCTTCGACTCGCTTCTGAGCCGATTCCACTGCACGGGATACCATTTTACTTTCAATCGGTTGATCTTCTTCCAACCCGAAACGGTCCATCATCGATTTCATATTGTCTGAACCGAAACGTCGCATCAGTTCATCTTCCATGGAAAGGTAGAACTGAGAGACACCTGGATCTCCTTGACGACCCGAACGTCCACGAAGCTGGTTATCAATCCGGCGTGATTCATGTCGTTCCGTTCCGATAACGGCTAAACCACCAAGTTCTTTTACACCGTCACCTAATTTGATGTCTGTACCACGACCGGCCATGTTCGTCGCAATCGTTACAGCACCTTTTTGACCCGCTTCCAAAATGATTTCAGCTTCTTTAAAGTGGTTTTTCGCGTTCAAAATATTATGTTTAACGCCAACCTTTTTCAAGAAGTTTGAGATCAATTCAGACGTCTCAACGGCGACCGTACCAATCAAAATCGGTTGTCCTTTTTCGTGGCGCTCTTTCACTTCTCGAACGAGCGCTTGGTATTTCCCATCAACGGTTTTATAAATCAAATCCGCCCGGTCATCCCGGCGAATCGGTTCGTTCGTTGGAATAGAAACGACCTGCATATTGTAAATATTACGGAATTCCTCTTCTTCCGTTTTTGCCGTACCGGTCATCCCGGAAATTTTTTCATACATCCGGAAGAAGTTCTGGAAAGTAATCGTCGCAAGCGTCATACTTTCCTTCTGGATCGGCAAGCCTTCTTTCGCCTCGATTGCTTGGTGAAGTCCATCACTATAACGACGACCTTTCATCAAACGACCTGTAAATTGGTCGACGATGACGACTTCATTTTCCTCAACAACATAATCGGTATCTTTACGCATGACGACATGCGCTTTCAACGCTTGGTTAATATGATGCGTCAATGCGACATTATTTAAATTATAAAGGTTTTCGATATTGAAATATTGTTCAGCTTTCGTGATTCCTTGCTCTGTCAGCTGCACATTTCGTGTTTTTTCATCATACGTATAGTCTTCTTCATTTTTTAATGTCGAAGCAAACTGATCCGCTTGTAAATAATTGGACTGTGATTTTCGCTGAGACCCAGAAATGATTAATGGTGTTCGCGCTTCATCAATCAAAATCGAGTCAACCTCGTCAATGATCGCAAAATGAAGTGGACGCTGCACCATTTTTTCTTTATATAACACCATGTTATCGCGTAGATAATCAAAGCCGAATTCATTATTCGTACCATACGTAATATCTTTGGCGTATGCTTCACGCTTTTCGTCTTTTGATAAACTATTCGTATTCAAACCGACTGTCAGACCAAGCCAATTATATAGCTCACCCATCTCATTCGAGTCACGATCGGCAAGGTAGTCGTTCACCGTAATGATATGAACGCCTTTTCCTGTAATCGCATTTAAGTATGCCGGCATCGTGGAGGCCAATGTCTTACCCTCACCGGTTTTCATTTCCGCTATATCCCCTTGATGCAAAGCAATCGCACCAAGCAGCTGGACATAGAACGGACGCATGCCAAGCACACGTTTGGAAGCTTCACGCACAACCGCATACGCTTCTGGCAACAAGTCATCCAATGACTCGCCATCTTGATATCGTTTTTTAAACTCATCCGTTTTTTCCTGTAACGCATAATCAGAAAGCTGCTGCATCTGTGGTTCTAGTTCTTCTATTTGATCCGCAACTTTTTCTAGTTTTTTCAATTGGCGACTATTTCCATCACCAAATACTTTCGTCAATAATTGCTTCATATATCCTCAACCCCAAGATTAAATTTACACTTGCACAACATTAATGATAACACTAATGAAACCACCATGACAACAATCCTCACCTGCATTAACCCGTCACACTGCCGGCCAAAAATCGAAAAGCAATTGATATTTACACTAAAGAAAAAATGGTTGACTGGGGCAGTAGTCAACCATAACAAGACCATTAAGCGGATGGTTATTTGGAATTGAGGAAGGAGTAGGATTTCGGCTGAAGGATTTCTGGAGCGTTCGTTGTGGAGGTATAAACACTCAGATGGTCTTCAATGACAGATATTTTTTCATTAGACGCTGCGACAATGCGCATTAATTGTACGATGATCTCGTTCTGTTGATTAAGCTTTTTCTCGAGACGTGAACAACTGGGGCAAGGTTTGACATTGCACATCTCGTATTCCCCCCTTAATGATCTTGCTTGATTTAGTTATATCACAGGTTTATATGTAAGAAAAATCGCTAAAATGCACGCATGGTGGGGTTTCAGGACACTTTTTGTCTGGATTTTGAAATAAGTGAGCAAAAAACGATTGGAAAAATGATTTATCTACAAAATGAAAGTTTTTTAAAATTTTTTGGTGGGTGAATGGGATATGCTCCCAAGTGGTTGAAATATGCGCTCTAGGGTTGTGAAATGCCCACAGATTAGCTGTGGGATGCGCCTCGATGATGCAGATATGCTCCCTAATCAGACGGATATGAGCCTCATCGATGATATATGTTCCCTCATTTGATTGATATGTGCCCGGTTCACCGGAATATGCTCCCTAGGATAGAAAATATGTGCCCAATTTAAGAATATATGAGCCGTTCAACAACAATAAAATAAAAATAGCCTCAGTCCAGCAATCGGACCAAGGCTATTGTGTGTAATTCGATTAAGCGTTTGGCTCAATCAAGCCATAGCTTCCATCTTTACGTTTGTAAACCACATTGGTTTCTCCAGTTTCAGCACTTTCGAATACGTAGAAATTGTGTCCTAGCATATCCATTTGTAGTGCCGCTTCTTCAGAATCCATCGGTTTCAAATCAAATCGTTTTACACGAACGATATCTACTTCACTGTCATCTTCTGCTTCATCTTCATCTAATAGCAAACCACCATTGGCGTTTGCTTCTCTTTCCATTTCAGCAAATACGTATTTCGCAGCGCCTTTTTGACGGAACTTACGATTCACTTTTGTTTTGTACTTACGAATTTGTCTTTCTAATTTATCTACGACTAAATCAATTGCAGCGTATAAATCGTTATGTGCCTCCTCAGCGCGCAGAACCAAATCTGTCATTGGAATTGTCACTTCAATTCTTTGCCCATCATTATGAACACTTAAATTCACATGTACTTCAGAAGTAGGCGTTTGATCGAAATAACGCTCCAATTTGCCGATTTTCTTCTCGACGTAATCCCGAATCGCATCGGTCACCTCGATATTTTCACCACGGATATTATACTTAAACATAAGCAGGCCTCCTTTTAGTCGTATGTATATATTATTCTACCTTACCCGCTCATAATCCTCCATAAACTCGACTTTTATTTTATTCTTTTTGGTACAGGTTCATTATTTCGACAAATTTCGCGCAGAATCAAGGGTTAAGTCCTATATTAAAAAATTTATCCTGACATTCTCAAGCAAACAAAAAGCAGCATCCACTCCATGAATGCTACTGCTAAAAAATTAATTTATTTCCGTTTGTCCAAAAATGCGCCATCAGGACTTTTCATTTTGCTGTATGGGTTTGTGTACTTCATGTTTGTATCTTTTTTCTTTTTGAGTAAAATGATTTCTCGTTTGAAGCTGTCGAAATACTGATTGACCATACGATTGAGCTGTTGATCGAAGCGGAGGATCTCGTCGATCATCGCCTGATTGGCTTTTCTTTCTGCCTCACTTAGGTTCAACTCTTTCAATAGCGCATCTCGCTCGTCAGCCGTTTGTTCGACGACTTCAATAAAACGTTCATGGTCATGTTTCGCCGCCAATACCTCTACTTTTTTAATCGTTTCTTCGAGTAAAATCTTCAGCTGCGTTAATTCGTTACCCATTCATCGAAACCTGCTTTTGTTGTTTGTTCAATTTCAAGACTTCTTTCCATGTATCGCGAAACTCGCTCACCAAGCCCTCGACTTCTGAAAGGATCTCTACGTCATTTTTGATGTTGGCCTGGATTAATTGACGATTCATATAATCATACAAGGAACGCATTTGATTGGAAATTTCAACATCAGGATTCAATGTCACCATGAGTTCGCTAATGATGTTTTGCGCCTTCTGGATGTTGACGTTTTTCTGTTCGATATTTTCGTTTTCGATGCCTTTTTTGGCTAAGCGAATGAATTTCAAGCAGCCATTGTAAAGCATCATTGTCAACTCGCCAGGACTGGCGGTTTGGATGGAATTTTGCTGGTAGGCTTGATGTGGTTGTTGGTAATTCATGAAAACACTCCTACTGGATTATTATTGTTGGCCTCCGCCAAGTTGGCTCATCAATTGGGCGGATTGCTGGTTCATGCGTTGGATTGCCGTTTCCATCTGCGTAAATTGCTTATAATAACGACTTTCAACCTGCTTCAGGCGACGTTCAAAGTCCGTGATTCGCTCTTCAATTCCAAGCAATTCGCGACCCATCGTGTATGTTTGCTCTGTCCGATTGTCATTACCGGCTTTATCCGTAATACGCGAAATCATGCCGTCGAGACTATCTTCCACTCGGTTTAAAAGTCCCCGAGAGTCGTCATCTGCCGGGTTAGAAAATAATCGTCTGACGTCCTCTGCGTTGTTTTCGATTGCCCCTCTCAAGGTATCTTCATCAATAACTAACTTCCCGTTATCACGATAATTTTTAGAAGTGGTAATTCCAATATCCGCCAAGCGGTTGAAGGCACCTTCGTCATTTTGAACATCGGAATAAAAGGCTGTCCGCATTCCTCTCATTCCGCTTTGGATAATGTTATCGCTCCGCAAAAGACCGCTTTTCGCTTTTTCTTCCCAAAGCTCGATTTCATTCTCGGTCATTTCCTCTTTCTGTTCTTCCGTCAAAGGTGGAAAATCTCGATGCCGTTTCTCACCTGTTTTATCCGTTGTAAACTCGATCAGTTCATTGTATTTATCGACGAATTCGGTGATTTTATCGAACGTATTCTGTGTATCGTTTTGTACATTAATCACGGCATTATCAACCGTTTGATTAAATTGATACGTGACACCGTCTAACGTATATGAGTTTTCTTTCGATTTTAGCGAAACCCCGTTGTACGTAAATTCGGCATCTTTACCACCGATCTCTTTGCCTGTCAGATTGAGTACGTTTGTGAAAAAAGAATTGGCTGGATCATCAAAGGTGATTTCTTCTCCTCCAGGATTAAAATTACCTGAGGAAGCTCGTTCCATAAAAACTTTATCTGAGTTCGTATCATAATAAGCTCTGACAGCTCCATCAGATGCTTCGCTAATTTTTTTAAACACATCTTTCAATGAATCGGTATCGTTAATGGTTACTTCATGTTGATTGGCTTGACCATTTTCATCATATGTCTTGAATCCATATGTGCCTCCAGTGAATCCGTCAAAATGTGCAGACAACGATTCATTCGGGTTCATTCTTTCCCCATCACCAGAAATACCTGTTTCAGAGACGCGCATCGCTTTTGAAGCTAGCTGACTCACGGAAATCGAGTGTTTTCCTTCTTGCGCAGCACTTGTCGCTGAAGCCGTCACACCGAGTGCCGAAGTCGTTACTTGCTTCGACTGATAGGCTTTCGAGAACTTTAAATCTCGAAACAGGTTCTTAAACTCAGACAGTTTCGAGTTTGTTTCCCGATAAGCATCACGCTGCCACGTCAACCATTCTTGATCTTGTTGCATTTTGGTCATTGGAATTCGTTCTGCAGCCATTAAATCTTTAATGATCTGATCTGTATCCATTCCAGATGCAAGCCCACTCACACGCATCGTATTGTTGATCATATGAACACCTTCCTACACTTTCTCATCTACGATAAAGCCCATGAACTCCGCCATCGCCGCATACATATCAAGCATTTTTTTCGGCGGAATCTCTTTGATGACTTCATCGGTATTTTGATCGATGACTGATACATAATAACGGTCCAGCTTGTCATGAAGCTCAAACTTAATCGATGTGTGCATCGGCTCGACAAAATCATTCAGCCCCTTCACAAGCTTTGCCGCTTCTTCCTTCGATAACGATTTTTCATTTATTGTTTGCTGCATGTCCGGATGTTCTGGTTGCTTGACCTTCACCGATTCATGAGTTGATGCCGGTTGCTGCAAAATAGGAGAACTCTTGAGTAACGTGTCCAATTTCATCCTATTTGCTCCTCCACTATTCTTTTTAATTATATCGGATTATTGGCGTGAATGTTTAGCTTATCTATGTAGCATCTGTGGATAATTCTTCGCTCTCAAACGTAAATTAAAGAGGGTATCGTTTGAACTGTTACTTTCAGGGTATATAAATGGAATAGAAGCATTAAAAAAAACGAGGTGTTAGCATGACTAGAAGATCGAGCATTCCACGCGAAGTCGGTTTAGATCATACGAAAGATGTTCTCCGTGAAGGGTATCAATATATACCGAACCGGAAGAAAGCCTTTCAATCTAATTTTTTCGAATCACGCATACTCGGTGAAAAAACCGTTTTTATGAGTGGCGAAGAGGCTGCTGAACTTTTTTATAATACGGATTATTTTAAACGTGAAGGAGCAGCACCAAAACGAGTTCAAAAGACGTTACTCGGTGAACATGGTGTTCAAGGTCTGGATGGACCAGCGCATCGTCACCGGAAAGAAATGCTCATGAGTTTAATGTCTGAAGAACGTCTGCAAGTGTTGGACCAGACGATTGAAACATACTTAGAACAATACATCGAGAAATGGGAAAAGGAAAAAAGCATCAAACTATATGATGAAGCGGTAGAGATGATTTTCCAGATTGCCTGTGATTGGGCTGGAATTTCGCTTGAACAGCATGAAATCAGAAATCTCGCACCAAAGACAGCTGATTTGTTTGAATCGCCTGCGACTATTGGATTAAAACAGTTTAAAGGACGGAATTCAAGAATTCAACTGGAAAACTGGGCGAAAGACTTAATCGTGAAAACACGTGAAAAAGAAATTCATCCTCCAGAAGAAACCGCTTTGCATGTGATTGCTTGGCACCGTGACTTGGAAGGGAAATTGGAAGATTTAGATGCGGTTACTGATGATTTATTGAATATTATCCGCCCAATGGTTGCTATATCGATTTACGTAACCTTTACGGCTCATGCTGTGATTCATCATCCAAAAGAAGTCGAGAAATTACGCGTCAATGATGACCGAGATGCTTATAAACGATTTATTCAGGAAGTCCGTCGCTTTTATCCATTCTTTCCATTCAACGTAGCTCGTGTGAAACAAGACTTTGTTTACCGAGGACATGCTTTCAAAGAAAATGATCAAGTAATCTTTGACTTTCATGGAACAAATAACGATCCGAAGATATGGAATAACCCAGATTTATTCAAACCAGATCGATTTAAAGATTGGGACGGCAGCCCGTTTAACTTTGTTCCACAAGGTGGAGGAGATTATTTAGGCGGACATCGCTGTGCAGGTGAATGGATTACGATAAGAATGATGCAAATTTTCTTGCATTATTTTGTGGAGAAGATTGATTTTGAAGTTCCAGCGCAAGATATGAGCTATAGCTTAGTCCATCCACCGACGATGCCGAACAGTAAAATTGTGATGAAGAATGTGAGATGGAGAGATTAAAGAAAAAGCGTCCAGCCGAGAAGGCTTCGGACGCTTTTTTGTAGTTTGTAATAAAATTACTGAAGTAACTGAAGTACCCCTTGTGGTTGCTGGTTCGCTTGAGCCAACATCGCTTGAGAAGCTTGAGAAAGAATGTTGTTCTTAGTGAACTCCATCATTTCAGCAGCCATATCAACGTCACGGATACGAGATTCAGCAGCTGTTAGGTTTTCAGCAGAAGCTCCTAGGTTATTGATTGTATGGTCTAGGCGATTTTGGACTGCACCCAATTCTGAACGTTGCTTTGATACTGCTTTAATTGCATCATCAATTACACCAATTGTACTCTCAGCATCGGAGTGGGTAGAAACTTGTAAATCTGCTTTTTCCACCCCAAGACCCTCATCGCTCATATCACCTATTGTAAGAGCAATTTTTTGATCACTATTGGCACCGACTTGTAAGTTTTTATCACCTTGTGCGGATGTAGAAATAGATCCATCTAAGTCTGCCAAAGTTGCATCTTCAAGAGTAATACTTAAGCCAAAGCTATTGAAGTCGAGAGTTTTAGAAACTCCTTCTGCAGAGCCAGCATCAATTACTTGAGCGTTACCAACCTGATCAGTCGCTGTAATTTTAGTTCCATTAACAGTTAAATCAATTTTTTTACTTGCTTCCATTCCACCAATATTAAGATCAATTACTCCATCACTTCCTACAGCTAAGTCGGTGGCATTTGTGTCTAATTGAACACCAAAGCTGCCTTTTAATAGATCTTGACCATTAAATTGAGTAGTATCAGCAATTCGTTTAACTTCCTCACTTAGTTGATCTAACTCCTCTTTGATTGCAGTTCTATCAGAGGTTTCGTTGGTATCGTTTGCTGCTTGAACTGATAACTCACGCATACGCTGTAAGATAGAATGTGTTTCATTTAGAGCTCCTTCTGCTGTTTGAATCAATGAAATACCATCTTGAGCGTTCTTTTGTGCCATTTCCAAACCACGAATCTGCCCACGCATTTTTTCAGAGATTGCTAGGCCTGCAGCATCGTCACCTGCACGGTTGATTCGAAGCCCTGAAGATAGTTTTTCTAAAGATTTTTGGATGTTGTTGCTGTTGTTTGTTAGCTGGTTGTGTGTGTTCAACGCAGCAATGTTGTGATTAATACGCATAAGTAATTTCCTCCTTGAATTGTGTTTCGCCACGTCCTTGTGGCGGCTAAGTAAAATGAAACGATTGTCGGCCGACGTTTGTTTCATCTTCTACTAGATATATCGGTGGATCTTTTAGTTTGTTTACTCTTTTTTAAGATTTTTTATAAAATCTTTTGTTTCTTCATTTAGAGAAGCTTGTTGGTTTGCTTCAATAATTTGTTGATAGATTTCCGACCGATGGATATCTACATTTTGGGGAGCATCTATGCCCAGTTTGATTTGATCGCCTTCGATCGCTACAACTTTGATGGAAATATCATCACCAATTTGAATGGATTCGCCAGTTTTTCGTGTGAGTACGAGCATCTTACTCCCCTCCTTGCTTGACGGCTTGGATTGGATGTTTCGTTGTGTAGTTATCGTCGTCCAACACAATTTGCTTCGCTTGTTTCTTGGTTTGGTTAATGATCAATGGTGCTTTAAGGTTAATCGTCGATTGGTCAAATGGTTTATGTATGGTTAAGGTTGAGCGAATCAACACATCTTTTTCCGACTCAATCTCTAGTTGTTCTACGACTGAATCTTTCAAGTCGAATTGATAGTTTGGATAAATTAAAAAGGGGTCAGTTATGACGAATGCTAGATTTTGATTATTGATTGATTGCAATACTTGAAATGCTGGGTTTCCTTCAAGATCGACAATGACAAATTCCTTTTCGTCTGGAAAGCCTGGCAGGCCGTTTGCAAACTTGATAACCTTCGTTTCATCAATGATCAACTCGCCAAAATAATTTGTTTGGATTTTCATTTCTATCATCCTTTCTATGCTTGGAACTCAATTTGCAAGTCAGCTGATTGTCTGACATAAATGTCTAGGTTCCCCGGTTGGTATTCGTGGACCACTTTTTGTGGTGTTGTGTTAATCACTGGTTTCCTAGCTTGCGCTGAAACCTCCACTTCAGCTGGTGTATAGTTTGTTTTCACAGAAAAATGCGAAGGAATCCAGTCCAGTGCTGCTGGCTTCACATCAGCCATTGTTTGTTGTTTCGAAAGAGAAGCGATGACGTTCCCGCCGTTTTCGATTTTCATGAGTTGGTTGCCTTCATTCGCTTTTTGACTAATCGCTTCCATGACTGCTTGTTTTCCTTGATTAGCTGCTTTTTTCGTTGCCTCTATTGACGCGAATTTGCCCATATCTGCCCACGCTTTTGACTGATCAATCGACAGCTTGCCTGGCTTCGTCGTAATCGACACGTCCGCTCTTGGTTGTTGAATTTGCATATCGGCTTTGGGCTGTTGGATTTGTTGTGAAGCAGGTTGGGTGTTCATACCAAGTAATGCAGGCTGTGACTGAATGCTTAATCGTGGAAATTGCATCGCTTCTCCTCCTCTCGTGAAAGAAAGCTATCTGCATCAAACACAGATAGCTTATCTAGAAATCTATTAACGTAAGAAATCAAGTAATGTCGGTTGAATGACTCGTGAGCCTGCGCCAAGTGCCGCTCGGTGAACGCTTTCTGCTTGAACGAGATTCATAATGACTTTTTCCATGTCCGCATCTTCATTGGAGGATATCAAATCGGAGGTTGCCACCCGTTGCTGAGCAATCCGATTTTCCATTAGCTCTACCCGGTTCATCCGAGCTCCTAAATCTGCGCGTTCATTTACAAGTCCTTGGGTAAATCCATCGATATCTTCGACGAATCCCTCAATCGTTGCATTACTCGCATTTGGATTTTCCAATTCAGCAACAACGTCATCTAGCTTAGTGAATAAATCGGCAGGGAATGCATTCGCTGGATTCACATTTGAACGAACTTTAATTCCATCCGCTAATTCAATTTCGACATCGTTATTATTTGGATCTGCCGCATTGGTCAGTTGACCGTCTTTATCAAAACGTGCTTCCGTCGTATTCGTACCGTTAAAAATATACTTGTTATTTACTTTCGTGTTGGCGATATCGACTAAATGCTTTTTCAGCTGATCGACTTCCTTACTAATGTTGTTCCGCTGGTTTTCTTCATACGTATCGTTACTCGCTTGAATGATCAATTCACGCACACGATGAAGTGCTTGTCCAGCTTCATTCAATGCATCATCTGAATTGTCCATCCAGTTATTCACTTCGGCAATGTTGCGCTCGTATTGTTCGATTTTTCCTAAACTGTCTCGATGGCTGACTCCACGCATCGCAACGACTGGATCGTCGGAAGGGCGATTAATCTTTTTGCCAGTCGACAATTGATCCATATACTTATCAATCTGTGAATAGCTATTACTAATGTTTTTCAGCATGTTTTGACTGATCATAGATTGTGTAATTCGCATTATTCATTACCTCCCGACGACACCCATTTGGTTAATGATACGGTCGAGCATTTCATCGACGACCGTCATACTTCTTGCTGCAGCATTATACGCATGCTGGAATTGAATCAAATTCGACATTTCTTCATCCAATGAAACACCACTGACAGACTGACGATTTGCGTTCACCGAGTTCTTCAGTACTTCACTATTACTTTTCAAGCGGTTCGCTTCTTGTGCTTGAACGCCGAGCTCCCCGATTATTCCTTCATAAAATTCTTGAACCGAACGATTGTCTAAACCTGCAATCGACTGGTCCTTCACTTTTGCAAGTTTAATTGCATTGTCGCCGTTACCGGGAAAACCATCGAGAGAGGCTGCGATTTTACTCACGTCGTTCAAGATTGCATCGGATACAGCTAAGTCAGCGGCACCATTTCCGGTGAAAAAGTCACCACCAGCATTGCCGTTCAAGTCTTTTCCAAGCTCGTGTTGCGTGTTAAAGGCTTCTTTAAATGCATTAGCCATTTTATCCAAATCCGTCAGTTGTTCGCCGTAAAACTCACTTGATTCCTTTAACCCACGTAAAGAACCGACAGCTGTTAATTCAAATGTTGTCCCAGCAGCAACATTCCCGTCTTCATCCATCGTACCAACAGAAAATTCACCACCATTGACAGCTAATCCGTTCAGCTCACCATCTTTGCCAATGAGTGTCTGCTTTGTACCATCAGCGAGTGTAAACGAAATGGTTGTTTTCCCCATCGCAATGTCTTTTGCATTACCACCACTTGGCTCTGTTCCGACTTCGATATCGAGCTTTTGAGACAAGCGATCAATTAGTACATCCCGTTGATCATACAAATCATTCGGTAAGTAACCATGCGGCTCAACCTCACCGATTTGTTGGTTCAAGTCATTGATTTGACGAAGTAAGCTATTCACTTCATCGACTTCAGTTTCAAGTTGATGGTCAATTTCACCTTGAACGCCACTCAAAGTTTTATGTAAATAATTGATCGTATCAGCAACAGCAACCGCTCGCTGTGCGGCAACTTTCCTTGCTCCTTCATCTTCCGGGTTTGTCGCCACGTCTTGTAACGATGACCAGAATTGGTTCATCACTTTCGATAAGCCCTCATCGCTCGGCTCGTTCATCACATCTTCCATGCGTCGCAATGCTTCAGCTTTCGATTCCCAATAACCTGCCTTGGAATTTTCATTTCGGAATTGCAAATCTAAAAAGCTATCACGAATTCGTGTAATATCACCTGCTTTGACACCTGTCCCCATTTGACCGGGAAGCTCTGGACGATTCATCCCGCCTGCAGGCCATGGAGTTTCCGCTTCAAAATTGACCCGCTGCCGTGAGTAGCCTTCCGTATTCGCATTCGCGACGTTGTGAGAAGTGGTATGTAATGCACTTTGTTGTGTAAAAAGTGCACGTCGAGCTGTTTCCAGTCCAAAAAAAGTTGATCGCATAATGAGCGAACCTCACTTTCATTCGTTAAGCTTTCGAATCAAACACCGATTGACTCGCTTTGTTTTGTTGTACTTGCTTTTTATCATAATTCATATTTTTCTCATGCTTTGGCTTTAACAAATCGAGCGATAACTCGACAAACTGAAGCGATTGTTCCATCAGCTCACGGTTTAATTTTTCTTGATTTTTTAAATCTGCCAGCACATAGATAAATTTCTCATAGATCGCTTGAAGTTGTTCTTTTTCTTCGTTGTTTTGCAAATGGTCAATCACTTGCTGGATCGTTTGCTCTTCCGCTACTGGTGCATACGTTTGGAACCATCCACTCGTCGCGATCACTCGTTTTTCTTCCAATTGCTGAATGGCTTTGACGTGCTTCCGTTCGTCCATGAGTACTTGACGCATGCCATCGATGTCATTGTCTTTAATGAGTTGTTCTTTTCGCTTCGAAATCTCCAGCAAACTCTGATGCAGTTGATATGTTTTTTCGAGCAATTGTACTTGATTTTCAATAGACAAAGGATTGTCCTCCTTCAGACGGTTTAACGACCATTCCAAAATTCAACCATTTTTTCAGCGGTTTGTTTCGGGTCCAACTGGTAGGTGCCGTTTTGGACTTCCCGCTTCAAACTCTCGACTTTCTTTTGCCTTGCCTCGACAATCGGATTGGACTGTTGAAGCTGCTTAGCTTCCTTCGAAATTTCAACTTGGTCAGTCGCTTGGTTTTTCGACTGCGTCTGTTGTTGCTGTTGCTGTATTTGCGGTTTATAAGCATTAATTTTGGGATTGTTCAATGGATTGATTTTCATCCGGCTCACCCTTTCACGATTTACGACGTTTCTCTATCGTATTATATCGGTATGTTTCGGAATAAGTTTAATTTCAATTACGACCGCCATTTTCGGTCTTTCATTACATTATAATAGATATCATTCTTTTTTTCTTCTTTGATTTTATCAACCATCGTTGGTTCGTCGCTCGCTTGCAGGTCATGATAAAGCTCATTCTTACAAGAATCACACAGTTTTCCTTCATGGATTTGTTCTCCGCACCGCTCGCACGAGTACGTCAGATTCGGAAGATCTGCTCGATGAATGCGCCGCTCTTTGACCCATTTCCGGATTAAAGATTCGTTCACACCTGTCGCTTCAGCTACTTCATCGACCGATGCGGTACGGTTTTTCTTCTTCCGAATATATTTATACACCGTTTCAAACTGCTCTTCTTCTTCTTCATAACAGCTCCGACAAACGGTTAACGGTCCTTTCAAAAAGAGCTCGCCACACATTGGACAGTTCGCTAATTCGCCCATTCTTCATCATCCTTTTAATTATACTACGTATTATATCGGTATCTTTTCGTGAATTGAAAGAGGATTTGGTAGGAATTTTCGTGGTTGGATCAGCTTCTAACCAGAGTGAGCGACGAAACATGCTTGGCGCCAGCCTTTTTCAGCAATTGTGCAGCAAACCTTACCGTCGAACCAGTCGTGAATAAATCATCGATAATGACGATGTTTTCTGGTGGTGCTTCAGTCAGTTCGAAAGGGTTATTTGCGGAAAGTCGTTCCCACTTTGATTTTTTCGATTGTTTTTCTTGTCCAGTTCGAATCATCCCTGCAAATAATGGTTGGTCCAACAAACGCGCCAACGCTTCTGCTTGATTAAATCCACGTTCATGAAATCGGCTTTCTGCTAACGGAACGGGTAAGAGGTGACTTTCTTTCGGAAAATGCGCTTGGAAAGCTTGCTGGAAGGAGTCTTTCCAAGAGTAGACGATTTCATAATCCCCTCGATATTTAAACCGCGCCATCGTCTCTTTCATATATTCGTTGTACGTATAAACGGAAACATTTCGGTCGAGTGGATCCTTCTCCCAATGCTGCTCCCAAAACATGCAGTCGGAACAAAGCTTCTCTTCCGTTTGTTTCATGCATTTTTCGCACGTCGGTTCTTGGATTGTTTCCAGTTGCTCGTCACAAGACGTACAGAGCGTTCGTTCACGAAAATCAAACAACGTGGACCAAGTCGTGTCTTTCTCAATCGAGTGCATACAAATTTTACAGTGCATTTAGTTGGACTCCTTTTTAAATTTCTTTCCTTCTAAATTTTTCAGTTCGGTATATTGGCGCGCCTTCACCATCGCTTTCGTTTTGACACTATAAAAAAAAGTCACATCACCGTCCGGGTCATCCGCACTTCTTCCTGCACGTCCGGCAATTTGTATGAGTGCCGCTTCATCAAACACCTCATGGTCCGCACCGATGACCGCGACATCGATAGACGGAAATGTCACCCCCCGCTCGAGAATCGTCGTCGTGATCAATGCCTCATAGTGTTGATTTCGAAATTGATGAATGAGTTCCTCGCGATTTGCGCTTTCCGAGTGAACATATGGGATGCCGAGAGTTTCAGAAAGAGCATGGGCGTTTTCAATTGTAGGCACGAATAATAAAAATCGTCTTTTCGTTGATTTTCTTTCGTCTATCCAACGAGTAATTTTAGTCGGAAGTGTGCCTTGTTGTAGGTGCTGATGTAATTTGAAAACTTGCGATAGTTTCGGAAGCGGAAGTGGATGGCCGTGATAGCGTAATGGAATGGATATGGTTTGCAGCTGTTTCATTCGGGAAGCGATTTTTAAATCCAAGCGCGGGGTTGCGGTTAAGTAAATGAGTGCGTGGGAATCCTTGACGGAGCGGGCGACAGCTTTCGGGAGTGATTTGTCGTGATGGTAAGGAAACGCATCGACTTCATCGACGATCATGACATCAAATGATTTCGAATAACGAAGGAGTTGATGTGTCGTTGCGACGACTAAATGTGCGGTTACATCGACTTCTTGTGTGCCGCCATACAGAGCTGCCACTTCAATCGACGGAAAATCTCGACGCAAGCGTGGGGCGAGTTCCCGGACGACATCTGCACGTGGGGTCGCAATACAAACGCGAAAACCATTTCGAAAAGCGATCCATAAACCGCGGTACAGCATCTCCGTTTTTCCTGCGCCGCATACCGCATGGATGAGTAATTTTGATTGATTGCGGATGGCCTCCACCATGGCATCTGCCGCCTTGCTTTGCAGTTCGGTCAATTCGCCTCGCCAAATGGATGGTTGCTTGATTTTTCGTGGTTTGGCAACAGGGCCATTCCACTCATAGAGGGGTTCATTTGTACTTACTCTCCCCATTTGAATGCAATTCCGGCAATAAGTAATTGACTTGTTTGTTGGTGAATTTTGATGTGAAAAAGATTGAATGGTTTTCGTGGGGATTTTTCCGAAATGGGAAGGTTTTCGGGTATGACATCGTTGGCACTCATGATAAAGAAGCGTTTCTTTGATACCGGGATTTTCTTTTAAGTAGCCTTTCTCTAGCAAGCCTTTGAAAACAGATTCAGAGAGATTGAGTTCATTTTTCAGTAACCGTTTTCCTGAAAAACGAGGGGACCAAGGATTGATGTTCATCAATGTGCCTCCTTATTGGGATGGGGTCATGTAGCGGGGATTTCGAATGGATCAAAAGAGATTTCCTGCGAGCTTACAGGGCTCTCGCAGGATGTTCACTCTTTTCTATTTGACTTTATACCATGTAATGCCGATCGCGCCTTCACCAAGGTGAGTGCCGATCACCGGGCCGAAATAGCTGATCTCGAACTCGACATTCGGATACTTTTCAGACAGCTCGTCTCGCCATCTTTTCGCTGTATCCTCTCGTTGGGCATGAATAATAGCGGCCTTCACTTCTTCCGCATCGTCCGCCGTTTCCTTCAACAGATTTTCCATTCGTTTAAATGCTTTTTTGCTCGTGCGAATTTTTTCAAACGGAACGATTTGCTTATCTTCAAAATGGAGAAGTGGCTTCACTTGAAGCAAGCTTCCAATCATCGCTTGTGCACCTGTCAACCGGCCACCGCGTGCCAAATGACTCAAATCATCGACCATGAAATAAGCATTCATGTTTTCCTTCATCGTACGAAGCTCTTGCAAAATCTCTTCAGGCGTCTTTCCTTCCGCTGCCAGATCGGCCGCTCGCAACACATAAAATCCTTGAGCCAAAGCGCTGATTTCCGAGTCGAATGGATAGACATCGACACCCTCAATCATGCTACCGGCGGACACAGCAGCTTGATACGTCCCACTGATGCCACTGGAAAGATGGATCGAGATGACCGCGTCATGCTCCTTCGCGATTTCTTCATATTTCGTCGTAAACTCACTGACAGACGGTTGGGATGTTTTTGGCAGATCTTTCTCAGCCTTTACTTTTTCATAAAATTCCTCAGTTGTTATGTCATAAAATTCACGATAAGTATCTTGTCCAAATGTTACGCTAAGTGGCGCAACATAAATATTTTTTTCTTCTATTAAATGATCGGGTATGTATGCGGTACTATCCGTTAACACTGCCGTTTTCATCTTACGAACCTCCTTTATAGCAAATATTTTACTATACTCTTCTCATTATTGCACTGACATTTTAGAAATCGCTTACTTTGCGGGGGGGTGACGTTGGGGTTAGTGTATAAAATTGAAAAGATTGCGCTTTTGGTCGAGCGGCTCGGCACGTTCGTCGAGCGGTTCCACACGTTTGTCGAGCGGTTGCGCACGTTTGTCGAGCGGTTACACACGCTTGTCGAGCGGTT
>NZ_VMHF01000017.1:0-3220 GCF_007559355.1 Allobacillus sp. SKP2-8
ACTTTGGGGAGGTACTTCCTTTTTTGTGTTTTGAAACCCTTGCCCTGTAAGGGCTAAGATTTATGAAATTTATTCAACTGGTTAAAAATGGGTTGTTTTATTTTGCAGACAAGCAGGTTCACTAACTTAAATGTTGATACATAATTGGATAATTTTCATAATTATTATAAAATAATAAATAAGTTACTAGGAAAGGAATATAAATCTACCAATCAAAAAGGAGTTCACCGATGAATCTAAACGATCTAATGAAAAACCCTGTCTTTATTATTTCAGCTTTCTTTGTCGGGCTGCTGGCAATTTTAGGAGCCACCATGCCGAATCAATTCGCCTCTGTTTCAGAAACACTTTACGGCTTTACGACCACCTATTTTGGTTGGTTCTACCTAATTGTTGTGTTTATGTTTACCGTATTCTTGCTCGGTTTGGCACTCACCCGCTTCGGAAAAATTCGACTTGGAGGAGAGACCGAGCGTCCAGAGTTTCCGTTTTTCACGTGGATCGGAATGTTATTTTCCGCCGGTCTTGGTGTTGGGCTTGTGTTCTGGGGTGTCGCAGAGCCAATGAGCCATTTTTTCGAATCCCCTTTTCCTGACATTCAAGATCATAGCGTGGAATCGGCACGAGTCGGAATGGGCTATTCATTTTTCCACTGGGGCATGAACCAATGGTCAATTTTCACCTTAGTCGGATTGGTCATTGCCTACCTGCAATACCGGAAGAAACGTGACGGACTTGTTTCAACAGCTCTTGAA
Organism: Allobacillus sp. SKP2-8; assembly: GCF_007559355.1. NCBI lineage: Bacteria > Bacillati > Bacillota > Bacilli > Caryophanales > Bacillaceae > Allobacillus > Allobacillus sp. SKP2-8. The sequence continues at coordinate 756 of NZ_VMHF01000017.1, forward strand.
CCAATTACCGGAAGCCATGCAAATATTAAAACAACAGTCGATTCTTTGGCCGTGATTGCAACGGTTATCGGTATTGCCACTTCGATTGGCTTGGGCGTTCTTCAAATGAATGGCGGGCTGAACGCCGTATTCGGGATTCCCAACAATGGGTGGATTCAAGTATTGATTATTGTATTCATTTTCATCGCTTACATGATTTCATCCACTACCGGGTTGCATAAGGGGATTAAATATCTCAGCAATATCAATATGAGCTTGATCATTCTTTTGCTATTATTCGTTTTTATAACAGGTCCGACAGTATTTATTTTAAATTCATTTGTCCTTGGTCTTGGTGACTATATCACGAATATCATTCAATACAGCTTACGGTTGACGCCTTATGAAGGTGGCACATGGGTTCGTGATTGGACAATCTTCTACTGGGCGTGGGTCATCGCTTGGTCACCTTTTGTAGGTGCTTTTATCGCCCGTGTTTCTAGAGGTCGAACAATTCGAGAGTTCATCTTCGGTGTCATGATTGTTCCTCCGCTCATTTCATTATTTTGGTTCGCTACATTTGGCGGAACAGCACTTCATAGTGACTTAATGAATGGGACAAAAATTGCAGAGGCCGTCAACGCTGATGTCACCGTCGCGTTGTTTGAAATGCTACAAATCTTGCCGCTTCCGACGATTTCATCATTACTGGCCATTTTACTCGTCGCGACATTCTTGATTACATCAGCCGACTCAGCCGCTTATATACTTGGAAGCATGACGACGAAGGGAAGCTTAACCCCTCCAATGCGTGTGAAAATGATTTGGGGTGTGTTACTCGCGGCTATTGCCGGGGTGCTACTATTCGCTGGAGGATTAGAAGCATTACAAACGGCTTCATTAATTGCAGCATTGCCTTTTGCGGTTTTAATGCTCCTGATGATTGCCGCCTTGATCAAATTATTACGAAAAGATATTGTCCCAATCAGCAAGCGAGAATTGCGACGGTATAAACGAATGCAAGACCGCTTAGAACAATTGGAAGAAAAAAAAGATGATAAACCAAAAAACTAGTTTAAATTGACAACCTCTAAACCTTGCATTATATTAAATAAATAAGGAAAACAAGGGGAGTAGCGACCGCCCAAACGGTTGGTGAATCGTCATTTCGGTGCGTTAAACGCACCCGGTTCATCAAATAACTCGCAAGACCTTGGCCGAATTTGAGGCCGGGGTCTTTTTATTTTCTCAGAAATTAGGGAATATAGATTACAGGCCTTCAATGGATCGGCTTTCCTAACACAAAACGGAAATCCGTTAGGAGGAATTGAACTTGGTTTTATTTTTATTTCTTTTAGCAGCTACCATTGTTGTGTTTGCTGCAGTTCAACTGAATAAATATGGAGATGTGATCAGTGAGAAATCCTCCTTAAGTGGAGCGATGGTTGGTGGACTGCTGATTGCCGGAGCCACTTCACTACCTGAACTGACAACGAGCTTAACCGCCGTCTATATTGATAACCCAGATATTGCTGTCGGTAATATGCTCGGAAGTAATGTGTTTAACTTATTGATTTTGGCAAGCGTTGATTTATTCTATCGGAAAAAACGCGCTTTTAATCAATTACATTCAAAAGATCAAGTGCCTTCTATTATTGCAGGGATTTTATTTACGAGCTTTGTTGTTGTAGCTATTCTTTGGGGGCAAGTACCGTCTATTTTTAATATTGGCTTAGAAATGTACTTGTTAGTTATCGGTTATATTTTTGTGCTAAAAATGTTTGAAGGCAATCCAGCGAGTCAGACGGAAGAAATAAAGCCAGAGAGCAAAACTCTTCATATTACATTAAAGAAAGCGGTCATCAACTTTACCGTTTTTGCTGTAATCGTTTTTGCTTCAGGCAGTGTGTTGTCCATCACCGGTGACCGCCTTGCAGAAATATCCGGTATGAATTCAAGCTTTGTTGGAAGTGTATTAATCGCCGCTTCCACTTCTCTTCCTGAGTTGGTCACAGTAGTTGTCGCTTTCCGTATGGCGAATTATTCAATGGCTGCGGGATCAATTTTAGGTAGTAATCTATTTAATTTAATGCTACTCGTCGTAACAGATGCCTTTTATCGTGAGGAGGCCATCCTCCAAGGAACAGATCCTTCAATGATTTGGACCGCTTTGCTCGGTGTTCTTATGATGATTGTCATGCTCTATATTGTCAGGAGACAGAAAAAACGTTCAAGCATCGCTTACGCATGGCCTTCTATAGTGATCATTATTATGTATTTCGTTCTTTCTTATATGACATTTTAATAAGCGGATTAGCGGTAGGGATATTGGAGTTCCCTACCGCTTTTAATTTTCAGTGATAATTCACTTTTCTTCAGTGTTGATTTGTATTTCTTCAACGTTAATCTGAGAACCTTCAACATTAATTTGCATTTCTTCAGCGTTAATTCGAGAACCTTCAACATTAATTTGCATTTCTTCAGCG
>NZ_VMHF01000017.1:3289-20253 GCF_007559355.1 Allobacillus sp. SKP2-8
CCAAACCTCGACGACATGGGCCTATCCACATAATATGATATAATTGCAATATTAAGCGTAAGGGAGAGATGGACATGTTGAAAGACTATGAAAATATTTTAGTTGCTGTAGATGGCTCCAAAAATGGTGAAAAAGCCTTTAATAAAGCATGCCGAATTGCAAAAAATATTGATGCTAGATTAGTGATTGCGCATGTGGTCGATTACCGTACATTTGCAACGATTGAGCATTATAGCCAGACAATTTTACCTGAAGTCGAACGAGTCGGTAAAGAGCTACTGAAAGAGTATGAAGAAAAGGCAACGCAATCAGGAGTTGGACAAGTAACAAGCGTCATGGAATTCGGCAGTCCTCGTCAAAAAATCCCAAAAACAATTGCAAAGAAATATGAAATCGATTTGATTTTGACTGGTGCCACCGGTCTAAATGCAGTAGAACGAATTATGCTTGGAAGTGTCTCTGAAGCAATCACACGCACAGCTCCGTGCGATGTATTAGTTGTACGCAGTGAATAGTTTTATGAATAGCCTTTTAGGTTACATGTACCATAGAGGTGATCTTACATGACTGTGCAGGTGAAACGAATTTATGAAAAGTCGGCTAAGTCCGATGGCAAGCGTGTTCTTGTCGATGGCATTTGGCCAAGAGGCGTTTCCAAAGAGGAAGCAAATCTCGATGAATGGTTAAAAGAAATAGCTCCAAGTGATGATTTACGTAAATGGTTTGATCACGACCCAGATAAATTTGATTCATTTAAAAAGAAATACAAAGAAGAATTACAATCCGATGAGGAGCAGAAGAAGGCTTATTCGGAACTACAAAAGATGATACAAAAAGAAGATGTGACATTGCTGACTGCAACAAAAGAAGAGGAATATAACCATGCACAAGTGTTGAAGAGTTTATTGTAATTGGTCGGAAACTCCTCTTCAGAAGAAGGTCCATTATGAACGTATATTATAGAGAACAAGTCACTGAACGAAGACCCAATGGACTCTTTACACAAAATATGCCACGATTACTTCAGACGATTGGACAATCATTGACGGTTATTTGTTTCGGATTGCGATCGGGTAGTCGGCCTAATTCATGTCGTTGGAGATGGGTCAACAATCATTCATATCCAAAACATTTTAGTCTTAAGGGATTAACAAAAAGAAGGAATTGGCTCATAATTAATGAATCAAATACTTCCTAATACTCGGACGTCTGGCAAAAAGTCCTATTACCAATGACGCCTGATGTTCGGCAATTCTACGAGGAAAACAACTTTCAATCCTGCGATCAAGGTGACCTCGTTGCTTTTGTTTAATTGAATACGAATTAGATATACTGAAACGTCTTGGGACTGGTTCTCAAGACGTTTGTTTTGTCAATTTCCAATAAAAGCGTCTTGAAACAAAAAACCCTCACTTCCCCCAACCAGAGAAAGTGAGAATTGCGTAAAATATCACTTTCGTACTCCATTTAACCAATCATTCAATTTATTTAACGTGTTATCTGCACGAGATGTATTTGTTAAATAATCCATATCTAGCCGTTTGGCATGCAACAAATATAATCTTTTGCCCCATTCGCAGTCAGATGATGATTTCCAATGGACACAAGCACGCAATCGATCGAGAATAATATCTTCAATTCCAATGACATATACACGGAGATTATTCTCTAATTGTAACTCAATCACCTTATCATAATCTGCATCCTCTAACATATCATTTGGAATCTCAATGCTAATCATCAGTTCCTCATGATACCAATGCCGGCCTTCCGCTATAAATCCAAGCGATTTCAAATAGCTGTCAGCAATTTCACGTTGACTAAAAATAATATCTATATCCGATGTTGTATATTCACTTCGAGTATAGATTTCTACAGCTAACCCTCCGACAATGATCGGTTTCAATTTCTCTTGCTCAAATAATTTTGTAAGAATTGCGATGGTTTGTAACATCTTCTCGAATTTTGGTTTCCCCTTCAACGTAGATAGCTGAAGTCTAGCTTTTTCAATCGAATTCATAATACCACTTCCGCTCTGTGATATATTTTACTTTCCCTTCTTCCTCAGCCTTTTCCCACCGTTTGATACATAGGATATCCAATATTTTTTGTTCATCGATGTCTCGTTCATGCATACGAACAATTCGTCCGCTTTTTCGATCTCGAGCAAGGATTCGTTCTACTTTAGATTTCTGGCTTTCGATTAAATTGTTAAGTTCATTTATATTTAGCTTTTTCATTAAAAGCACCTCAAACGTAAATGTTATTTGTAGTATAACACTTTTTGCCGGTAAACAGACAGAATGGAGACAACATAATTCGTGCTGAATGGATGCTTTTGTAGTTGTATAACGCTCTTTTCTATTAATCATAGACGCTACAAATTTTAAAAAGGAACTTGAGATCTCCTCTCATTTATTTCACTTACTTGCTCACGTGTAAGACATCAATTGCAACGCTAAAATAGTCCAACAAAAAACTCCCAAGCCATTATGACTGGGAGTTTTAGGTGTATATTCAAGATTAACGTTTTGAGAAATATACAGATAAACTCTAAGTATATTGAATACATCGTAATCCATTAATATCAACGTTTTGGAAATTGTTATATGGATAAAAGTGTATGAAAAAGGATTGAAATTGACATTACTTGAACCAATTTGCACCAATTTTATAGATGCTAGTTGAATACACAATATAATTACCTACATGATTAAAACATACGATAATATTAATAATTGCTTGTACTATTTCAATCAGGATTATTAATCTTCAAAAGCCTATTATAAGCATCCTCGTCTTGAAGTATCTTAAAATATTCAATTTCTCTTTTAGCATTTAGTATTTCAAGTTCTTTTGTCTTTTCCGATAAATCGGGAGCATTTGAAATAATTAACTTATTTATTAAGATTGTCAAGGGTTCGCCTATCGCTTGCTTAAAATTAAAACCTAATAGCTGAAGTATATTAAAAGTCTCCGCTGATAAAAGTGGCTTTAACAATTCTAGGTTTTCTTTATTTTTTATACCTTCATCTGTTTCGTCTTTCTCCAGTATACTCTCCAACAGAGGTAAGATACTATTAGTAATGTAATCAATATCTTCTTTCGAAATCTTCTGTGCTACCAAGTGTTCATCATAGATTTGTGCAATCTCAATTAATTGATTCTTTTCCGCAATTAAGCTATTAATTATTTCTTCCAAACTATTAACTGTTTCCTCATTACTATCTTTTGCTTTAGCTAATTTTTTCCTATCCATTATTGTTTGTGAAGTATTTTGCACTAAAAATTTTCCGAGTTCTATACTAGCTTTAATTAACTCCTGATTTTCTAACATTAATATTCCCCCTATTAATGTATATGTAATATAGCCTTCCTTGATTAAACACTCGAAAGGCTAATAAATGATGACTAAGCTTCAACACTCAACCCTTTAAATTCTTTCCCAAGAGCAATTTCACCAATTTGTCTAATTGTCCCTCTACCGTCATTCATCGTATAGAATTTAACCCCTTTAATCTTCACATCTTCTATTTCATCTTCAAATATAATCTCAGCTTCGTGTTCATTAATGTAAGTTAGTAAATCTTCTTTCCATTGTTCTTCTTCCATATTTCGTCCTTTTGGCTCGATAAATATCTGAATGAAATAATCACTGTTTTGTAGATAAAGAATAAAGTCAGGTTGGAATCCTGCCAAATTCACTTCATCGTGTCCACTACCAAACTGATGCAATTTTAATTTATTATTTTTTGCTGACTCACGATGCATATTTTCATCCATGCGTATTAGATACACATCAGAGTATTCCTCTTTTAACTCTGCAACTCTTTCTGCAATTCGATCGATTAATTGCTTTTCGGTTAAGTTAATAATCGCAGAATCATAAACAAAGTAGTCTTCTTTTATTTCATAACGATCCACTGTCTGCGGACTATCCTGCATAAATGCTTTACCCGTGTCATAATTTGGTACACGTTTACGGTAGTTTGCAATATAATCCTTGATTGGATAACCGATAAATTTACCCGTTCCTCGTTGTTTACTGTAACCTGATTTTATTTGTTTTGCGACATAAGAAAAGTACCGCTCTAGAATATTTAGTTTTTCGGTAGCCGTTAGTACACTGCTATCCATTGTTCTTGGAATCGTAACATAGATTGTTCGATTATAAATATTTAACCATTTCTCTTCTAAAAACTCTTCTCTCGAACTTAGTAGCGGAATATACTTTTTCAAGTTAGAAAAATGATAGAACGACAAACGATTCATAATTTTGATGAGATAACGCTTATCAAATGTAACCGCGACGTTATAAGCGTTTGTATAGTCTTCTTGCACTTTCGTATCTTTATAGCTCACTTCTTTTAATGCAGATATATATGGAATGACAACATCGTTTTTGCTATCAATACCATATTTCTCTAATGAATCGTAGTAGTTATCCGTTACTTCAACGGTTTCATTGTAATAAATTTTGCCGTATTTCCATACATCTGTCCGTTTGAAATTAGGCTTCACCTTAACATCAATTAACGGATTCTTTTTATCTTCACCAGTCGGTAAATTCATTTCGTCTAAAGCACTTACTAAGTTCTTCAAGTATTGAGGTTCATTGATTGTATGATAGTGAATCGTTTCTAAGATCAAGCTATCTTTACTATCATCATTAAACCTGCGTGTATATGAACGTTCACCATCTAGTAAAAAAGGGTAATACCTTGCACCACGTCCAATTAATTGTGCTTCTGACATAGTTGTTGCTTTCGTTCCTTTTACTTTCGGGTCATCACTTAAACGAACAATGTCAAAGAGGTTTAATACATCCCATCCCTCGGTGAGCCTAGCAACTGCAAAGATGACTCGATATAAATTCATTGGACTTTCTAAGCTATTTAAAGCTTCATAGTGACCTTTTTCTAAGATACCCGATTGACTTGTGTCATTGGCATTAATAACTCGGTTTGGAGCAAGCTCTCTCTTTATATCTCTGACTATTTCACTTAAGTAATTCTCATTGTCACGGTAATACTCATGTGCCAACGCTAATGTTTCACTATCATCTTCGGAAGTGATTTGTGCTTGTCTGTTAAGAAATGCTTTTAAAGATTCAACGGTTAATGTATCAATCAACTCACTGAATTGTTCGTGGGCTTCATTAGAGGCATTAATTCGCTGAGATTTAAACATAATAACAGGTTTAATATATGCCCCATGGTTTTCTAATGCATATCGCCTTCTATATTCACTTAATAAAACGGCGTTCATCATGTTATCAACGTCTGTATTACTCGACTGAATTCGCTTTACATTCTTAGAATATTTGTCTTGGATGAAGCGGTCGAGAGCATAGCGATACAACACTTTATCTTTGTATTTTTCATAAACATTCTTATTTTCCAGGTCAATTGTAGCGGTAAATTCAAGTAAACGATTGTCTTTATTCGCATTTAAAATCGTTGAGATTGCTTTCTCCCAGGATTGTTCTGTTTCTTTTTCTGATTTGGTTGAAGCAGAGTAATGATGTGCTTCGTCTCCTAAAATAACGACTTTATTCCTTGCATAATCTTCTTCTCCCATTGCATTTTCTTTTTGTGTATAAATATCTGCAGCAACGCGTTGAACGGTTGCCAGCTTTAGGTAGATTGTATTTTTACTTTGAGTTTTTGGAAAAGAGTCAACTTGCCTAATTTCAATTCGCTCTCCGTCAATCTCAATTTGTCGTGAATATAAGTATTTATCCGATCCGGTGTTAGTTAGGTTATCGATTGTTTTATTTAGTACACCGTTTGTGTTTACCAAGAATAAGAAGTTCTGATACCCCCAATCTTGATAAAGATATAAAATTAGGCCTGCCATTAAATCCGTTTTACCACTTCCAGTTGCCATGTTGAATAATACATGATTCACATTCCGAAATCGAAACTCATTCGCTGCTTGTGAATAATGAAAAAAACGCAAAGCTGCATCTTGATAATATCTATATGAATGTACCATGTTTTGTCTGATGTAATCTGGGGTTTCCCACTCACCTTCATCATTAAATAAACTTTCATTTAATTCTCTTACTTCATCATATAAAGGTAGTGGTAGCTGCTTCTTTCTTTTTACCAAGCTTACTCGCTCCCATCATCATAAAAGTGTTTATTGAATGAGTAGTCGTCATCGGAAATCAAATCACGGACATTTGCATCGTCGATCTCTGAATAATTATAATAGAGTTGGTTTTTGTCGATGATTTTAAAGAGAGTTTTCTTTTGATCTTCGAATGGCAGTTCATGTAGGGTGTCTTTTACTGCTTCTAAATCAACACGAAAGTCAATTTCTGCTTCATCTAGCATGAAATCGAATACTTGCTGTAATTCTGATTGTGTTTTCGCATTTATAGTAGCAGTTAAAAAACCACGGTTTTTTTCCATTAATTCAGCATAGACAAAACTGCCGCCACCTTGCCAATTTACATCACTATGCCGGGATACACCACCTTGTTCACCTTCAATCACTTTCTGTAAACGTGGTACAGATACTTCATTTAAATAATCCATTTGCTCAATTCCGATATATTTTCGATTCATTTTATGAGAAACTGCTTGGGTAGTGGCCGATCCCATAAAGAAATCAAGTACTAGATCATTTTCTTTCGTAGCTATGCTTAAAATTCTATGTAATAGGTCCTCTGGTTTTGGGAAAGAGAATACTTTTTTGCCAAATAACTCTCTAAGATGCACTGTACCTCTTTCAGAATTGACCGATTTGTCATTCCACACCGACCTTGCCATTTGAGAATTATTACGATATTTTTCAACAATCATATATCTACCAGATTCGCTCATTGCTTTACCTACTACATTAATATTTAAATTTTGCAATGATTTTTCTTTTCCCCAACGCCAAACAGTTTTTATTCCCATTGATTCAGCGGGATAGACTTCTACAAAACCCTCTTTAGGTTCTAAAGATAGTTCTAAAAACCCATTATCTAATTCTTTATTGGGGTTAACATAAAAAGGATAATGCAAGTTAGGACGGTTATCGATATGAAATGCAGTATTTCTATTTCTAAGTTCTCTTATTTCATAACCACTTATCTCATCTGAGTAAGGGAACTTTTTATCTAAATCAGTAATCCTATATATATTGTAATCATCTTTGGATTTAGCATAGACATGAATAAATTCATGCATATTTGCTATACCTCCGTAATCACGTCCACGAGGATTATTAACAACCGTTATTGTTTCAATGAATTGCTCGTGCCCAAAGACTTCATCCATCAAAACCTTTAAATAGGATTGTTCATTATTGTCACAATGAACAAAAATAACACCGTCTTGACTCATAAAATCTTTAACAATATCTAATCTATTCTTCATAAATGTTAACCAAGTTGAATGATTAAAATGGTCATTGTACCTAAAACTATCATTACCTGTGTTATATGGAGGATCAATATATACGAGTTTAACTTTTCTTGCATACCTTTCCTTTAGCGTATGTAATGCCAGTAAGTTATTCCCTTTTATAATTAAATTATCTTTCTCACTGAAACTACCTACTTCATATACACCATTTTCATCATACTTTCTCGCATTCACTAAAATCTTCTTGTCTAATAGAACATCAATTTCTTCCTTTGAAATAACTTTGTTCAAAAATGGCTCATCTGGGCGTAAGTCACCTTTATCTGTATCTTCTTTACTCATACTTGCTTTCAACACCGTATCTTTATAAGGGAAATCTAATACAACATCTGTCGATTCATCGATAAATTTTCCACCCGCTGCTAACCCGATTTTCTTTGAGTATTTTGTATACGAGTCTTGCCAGTATTCGTCCGTTTCGAATAATTCAATGAGTTTATTTGTTTGTAAGACAAGATTCCCTGCAATATCAATTGTAAAGTTGCTCTTTAGTATTTCATCCGAAATAAATGCTTCAAGTAAATCTTTATCATATGTATCTAAATCTTGAATAACTTTGTTCTTATTTAATGCTTCACCTATAAAATACTTGTTACCAAATTGCTGCAAAACGTGTTTAATTGCTTCATTAATTTTAGTTTTCATTCCAAAATCAGTCCTTATAATATTTTAATCATCGAGCTTGTTATAATATCCACTTATTATATTATCACATAAAATATTTTCTTCATAAATCATGAAGTTTAATAGGACAAATTTCCCAAGACCAAGACAAAAACCAATATACTGATGAATTCAAAGTACATAGGTTTTCGACATAATGAGCCTTTTATATATATTATAGGACTATATTTACCTTTATTGGCGCTATCTTGATTAATAAAGTTAAATTCCTCTCTTTGTAAGTTGGTGTAAAACATTTCTTAATGCATTCATATCATTCGTTAATCTTGAATCATCTGATGTTTTATATAATAAATCCGAAGTAAAACCTAAATTTAAGTTAAAGGATTGCTCAGTGGTTTGGTTATTCATATCTTCATAAACAATTGTTACAATGAGATCTTCCATCTCTTTTACATTTACTGCAGTAATAAACTTTTGATTAGGTGCAATTAAGGCATTTTTTACTGAATCCAGCTTACCTTCCCTTCCTAATCCTTTAATTTCCTTATTAAATTTAATATCTACTATTGTTGCAGGTGTTTTTCCAAAGTTTTTTATTACAAAATATTTTTGAAAGTGTCCAACTTCTATCATTTCAACAAAGCAACCAATATAGGGTCTATTTGCATCTTCTATTGATTTCTTTGTGAGTCGTAATGATTTAGTAGCGATGATAACCGAAACAATTGAAATTATCGTTGTTGCAATGATGGATAGTATTTGTATCCAATCTGAAAAAGCTATTGCATCAGTTATGGTTCCCACCGGAAATAATCCCCCTTTAAATATTTAATTGGCACTAGACCTATTGAAAAACAAATCGAGTTTAATGGTTAGTGTTATCTACTACTTTATGCAATGTCGCTATAAAAACAAAAAAACTCCCAAGTCATTATGACTGGGAGTTTTAGGTGTATAATCAAACTTAACGCTTAGAGAACTGTGGTGCACGACGAGCACTCTTAAGACCGTATTTCTTACGTTCTTTTTCACGTGCGTCACGTGTTAGTAGTCCTTCACTCTTCAATACTTTACGGTATTCAGGGTCTGCTTCAAGCAATGCACGAGCGATTCCGTGACGGATTGCTCCTGCTTGACCTGTGAATCCACCACCATTGACATTTACTAATACATCGTAGTTTCCTACGTTTTCAGTTGCTTCAAGTGGTTGGTTAATGATTAAACGTAAAGTTTCATGTGGGAAATATTCTTTAGCGTCGACATCGTTGACTGTAACTGTTCCATTACCTGGAACAAGTCGAACACGAGCGACTGATCTTTTACGACGGCCAGTTCCGTAGTATTGTACTTGTGCCACGATTGATTAACCTCCTTTTTTTCAATTACCCGCGAAGTTCGTAAACTTCTGGTTGTTGTGCTTGATGCTTATGTTCAGCACCACGATAAACGTGTAATTTTTTGATCATTTTACGTCCTAGCTTGTTCTTAGGAAGCATTCCTTTAACAGCTATTTCTAGCATTTGTTCAGGGTATTTCGTACGCATTTCGTTTGCTGTACGTGATTTCAAACCACCTGGGTGATTTGAGTGACGGTAATAAATTTTATCGTCTAGTTTGTTACCAGTTAAATGAATTTTGTCTGCGTTAACGATAATGACGTGATCGCCAGTATCGACATGCGGCGTGTATGTTGGTTTGTGTTTTCCGCGAAGTAGGCCAGCTACTTCTGTAGAAAGACGGCCAAGTGTTTGTCCTTCTGCGTCTACCACATACCACTTACGCTCAACATTGTTTTCATTTGCCATGAAAGTTGTGCGCATGTGTTTTCCCTCCTATATTTCAATCCGTTTATTTTGCGTTTTTCAATTTATCTCACACGAATAGTTTTCCGGGGCTATTACGTGGTTATGATAAAATGCCATAGCATATATTATAATACCTATGGCATCTTTGTCAAGTCATATATTGGTTTATCTTCATCTTCATTCAATATTCGACGACTTAATTCGGGTTGCAATGACCATATTCAACGCCAGTCAACACATGCATCATTCATGTTTTGGTTTAATGTTTAAAGTGGCGATTGCCCGTAAAGACCATCGCAATTCCGAACTCATTACATTTTTGAATAGAGTCTTCATCACGAATCGAGCCACCTGGTTGGATAATCGTCTTGATTCCTGCCGACTGTGCTGCTTCTACAGTATCCGACATTGGGAAAAAAGCATCAGATGCCATGACCGCACCTTTTGCCGCTTCACCCGCTTGTTCAATCGCGATTTTAGCAGCACCCACTCGGTTCATTTGCCCTGCTCCGACGCCGACGGTCTTTTCATCCTTCGCCAGCAAAATGGCGTTCGATTTCACATGCTTGGCGATTTTCCACGCAAACGTTAAGTCTTTCCACTCTGATTCGGGTGGTTCTCTCTCGGTTACTACTGTCCAATCTGCAGGATGAACTTCCAGTCGGTCTTCCTCCTGAATTAAGACACCTCCAGCAACGGATGTCACCTTCTTTTCCTTTGGGCGCTGATCAAAAGGTAGCTTGAGCAATCGGATATTTTTCTTTTGCGTAAGTATTTCCAGTGCTTCCTGTGAAAAATCGGGTGCGATAATAATTTCCAAGAATATTTCTTTTAATTTTTCAGCTACATCTTTCTCAACAGGCTGGTTGATGGCAACAATTCCACCAAAAATGGATACCGGGTCTGCTTCATAAGCACGCATATAAGCATCATATGCCGTATCACCTACTCCCACTCCACAAGGATTCATATGCTTAATGGCAACCGCTGCAGGCTCATCAAATTCGGCGATTACTTCTAGGGCTGCATTGCCATCTTGAATGTTGTTGTAAGATAAAGGCTTTCCATGTAATTGTTCGGCATTTGCGAGCGTTCGATCCCCGGCTAAAGGATGAGTATAAAAAGCAGCCTGCTGGTGAGGATTTTCGCCATACCTTAATTGTTCCTTCCGTTCATATGTAAACGTCTGTGTTTCAGGGAATGAATCACCTGTTTGTTTTGTCAGGTATTCGGCGATTAAAGCATCGTAGTGAGCTGTATGACGAAAAACTTTTGCAGCTAGTTCAGTTTTGAGTTCGGTAGTTAATCCCTTTTCAATTGATTCAGCAACTCGGTTATAATCCTGAGGATCCACAACAACCGTTACGTCTTGATGGTTTTTTGCAGCTGCCCGCAGCATCGCAGGTCCACCAATATCAATATTCTCTATGGACTCTTCAAATGTCCTCTCATTTCGAGCAATCGTCTCTTTAAATGGATACAGATTGACGACCAATAAATCGATTGGCGTGATTCCTTGTTCTTCGATTTGTTGTATATGCTCCCCTTCATTTCGTTTCGCCAAGAGTCCAGCATGCACATTTGGGTGAAGCGTTTTGACTCTTCCATCCAAAATTTCTGGGAAGCCTGTGACATCTTCGACTGAAATGACCGGAATATCCACTTCCTGAAGTGCCTTTTTTGTTCCACCAGTGGACACAATTTCAACTCCTGAATTGACGAGTTGATTCGCAAAGTCAATGATCCCCTCTTTATCCGAAACGCTGATTAATGCACGTTGTTTTATGCCCAAGTTAGTCACCCTTCCACTACTTTAGGTTTTTTCTACAAAGTCATTGCTAAATCTCTTGTGATTTTTCGATAACTGGAAGGTTCAATGAATACCTTTCTCTTCATACAACCGCTCGCTTTTCCTCATGATGAACCTCTTTTATTCCAAACCGAGGCGTTCGAAAATCATATCTACATTTTTCAAGTGATAGGTCGGGTCAAAACAATCATCCAATTCTTCTTGGGAAAGTAACGATTGAATTTCCTCATTCTCTTTTACCAAATCAATAAAAGATGTTCCTTCTTCCCATGCCTGCATGGCCAAAGGCTGAACTAAATCATAGGCTTTTTCACGGGCATATCCTTTATCGATCAAGGACAATAATACTCGTTGAGAAAAGATTAATCCAAACGTTTTATCCATATTGGAACGCATATTCTCTTCAAAAACGGTTAACTTTTCGACGATTGTCGTGAAACGATTCAACATATAATTCAAAGCAATCGTTGCATCCGGGAGAATGACCCGTTCGGCAGAGGAGTGTGAAATATCCCGTTCGTGCCAAAGTGGAACGTTCTCATACGCAGTCTGCATATAACCGCGAAGCACACGTGCCATCCCTGTCATATTCTCTGAGCCAATTGGATTGCGTTTATGCGGCATAGCTGATGAGCCTTTTTGTCCTTTAGCAAAAAACTCTTCCACTTCCCGCGTTTCGCTTTTTTGCAGGCCACGAATCTCTACAGCCATTTTTTCAATTGAAGTTGCAATCAAGGAAAGTGTCGCGATGTAATGGGCATGGCGATCACGCTGTAAAGTCTGTGTAGAAATCGGTGCTGGTTGAATGCCTAACTTTTCACACACGTACTGTTCAACAAATGGATCGATATTCGCATACGTACCGACAGCTCCAGAAAGTTTCCCGAATTCAATTCCTTCAGCTGCATCTTCAAACCGTTTGACATTCCGCTTCATCTCTTCATACCAGAGCGCTAATTTTAATCCGAATGTTGTCGGTTCGGCATGAACTCCATGTGTTCTTCCCATCATGATGGTATGTTTATGGGCCTTCGCTTTTTCAGCCAACACCTCAACAAACTTGTTTAAGTCTTTGCGAATTATTTCATTAGCTTGCCGGATTTGATAGGAAAGAGCCGTATCTACCACATCCGTAGAAGTCAATCCATAATGAACCCATTTCTTCTCTTCTCCTAACGTTTCAGAAACTGCCCGGGTGAATGCGACAACATCATGCCGAGTTTCCGCTTCAATTTCTTGAATTCGCTCGATGTCAAAATCAGCGTTTTCACGTATTTTCTGTACATCTGCTTTGGGAATGACACCTAACTCAGCCCAAGCTTCACAAGCAAGAATCTCTACTTCCAACCAAGCCTTAAATCGATTCTCTTCCGCCCAGATTCTTCCCATTTCTTCTCTTGTATAACGTTCGATCATCCTAAGTCCCTCCAGATTTTTCAGCCGTTTGATTTGTTTGATGATTTGTTCTGTATGCTCACCCAGACATTGATGTGTACATCATAGCATGGGGAACTTGATAAATTCTTAATTTATCATTGGTGTTTTCCAAATATTGATACCGTCAATAAAAATAATGTTTAAACAAAAATATCGTTTACATGCTTAATACGTCACTTCCCATAAAAACAATCCTTTTCCTGGGGCAGTTCTGCCGAGAAGTCTACGATCTTTCGATTGAAATGCCTTTTCGATACAACCTAAGTCCTTTTTCCCTAGTCCGATATCCACCAGCGTACCGACGATGATGCGTACCATATGGGTCAAGAACCCATTACCTTTGACCTCAACCATCAGACGACCATCTTCTTCAAAAAGTTGTATATGATGCACGGTTCGTGTCTTATCGCCTTTGACGTTTGATTTAGAGGCAGAAAACGGGGTAAAATCATGCGTGCCTTCGATTTGAAGAGTCGCTTCCTTCATCTTCTGGATATCCAATTTCTGTGGTACATGCCATTCGAAATTCCTCATGAAAATATCTATGGCTGATGTGTTGCGGATAAAATAACGGTACGTTTTATCTCGTGCGTTTTTTCGAGCATGAAAGTCACTCGATACCTTCTCAACATTTTTGACAGTTATATCGTCGGGAAACGTCGTACGAAGGGCATTTTCCCAATTTTGTTCGGAAAGCTCTAGTTCCGTATCGAAATGAATGAATTGGCTTCTTGCATGGACACCAGAGTCCGTCCGGCCTGATGCGAAAATCCGAACCGGCTGGCGGTGAATCTTTTCCAATGCTTTTTCAATCTCCAGTTGAATCGTTCTCTTTTTTACTTGTACCTGGAAACCAGCAAATCCAGTTCCATCATAAGCAATATTAACTTTTAATCGTTGCACAGAACATTCTCCTTTATTAAGTTGAGCATCTTGAGTGAGAAGGTTTTGGTAATACAAATATTCCATTAAGAAGGTACCGTCATAAGCTGAATGTTCTTTTAATCGCTTTTAACCATTGAAATAAAAGAATCCAATAACGATGATGATAAACAATAGAAAAACGATTAAATCAAGCGACGTAAATTTCAATTCACGGAATTTCGTTCTCCCATAATCTCCTCTGTATCCTCTTGCTTCCATAGCCATAGCTAAGTCTTCCGCTCGTTTAAAGGCACTGATAAACAGCGGAATCAGCAAAGCAAAGATCGCCTTCAATCGGTCACGCCACTTTCCAGTACGAAAATCAATACCGCGAGATGCTTGCGCTTTCGAAATTTTGTCCGTTTCTTCGATCAATGTTGGAATGAAGCGTAAGGAGATGGACATCATTAAGGCTAATTCATGAATAGGTAATTTAATGGATTTTAACGGTTTCAGTAATGTTTCAACCGCATCAGTAATCGAAATTGGTGTCGTTGTTAACGTTAACAGTGACGTCATTAATATAAGTAAAAATAACCGGGATGATATGATTGCTGCTTGGATAACCGCTTGGTCGTAAATCGCATATCCGAAAATCGAGAATAATACCTCTCCCTGGCGTTGTATGAATAAGTGTAAGATAAACGTCAATATGATGATAAACCATATCGGACGCAAGCCTTTCACGATAAATAAAGGGTGTACGCGAGACATAACCGCGCCAAATGCAGCAAAGAGAAATAAGATCAAGTAGCTACTCAATGTCTCAGCAGAAAAGGTCACGAGGACGTAAAAAAATACGATCACTAATTTGGTACGTGCATCTAACGCATGAACAGGTGATTCCTTTGGTACATATTGACCAATGATAAAGGATTGATTCATCGGTTGCCTCCTGCGTGTAAAGCTTTTGCTATATCTTTTCCTAATTCGCTAGGACTTTGATGAAGATAGGTTATTGGTAAACCTAATGTTTGCTTTAATTGATTAATTAGCTGTAATTCTTCGGGTATGCCAAGTCCAATTTTTCGGAGACGTTCTTCTTCTTGGAATACTTCTACTGGTTCTCCTTGCATCACTAGTTCTCCTTTGTTTAACACAAACGCCTGGTTCGCGTGACGGAGAACATCTTCCATGTGATGGGTCACTAGAATGATTGTCATTCTTTTTTTCTTATGTAGCGAGTCGATTAAACTCATGATTTGCTTTCTACCTCTTGGATCGAGACCGGCCGTCGGTTCATCCAAAATCAATACGTTTGGTTCCGTAATGAGCACTCCTGCGATGGCTACCCGCCGCATTTGACCACCACTTAATTCAAACGGCGAGCGCTGGAGAACGTCTGTCGGTAACCCGACTTCTTCTAAAATAGTTGGCAGATTATGCTTTGCTTCCTCAACATCCATACCAAAGTTTTTAGGGCCAAACAGAATATCTTTCTCAACTGTTTCCTCGAATAACTGGTGCTCTGGGTATTGAAAGACTACACCAACTTTTCGACGTAGTGATTTAATCTCATTGTTCTTCTTCGTCGTCAGCTCGAAATCGCCAATACGAACTGTCCCCGAAGTTGGGCGTAGAATGCCATTTAAGTGTTGTAGCAATGTTGATTTTCCTGACCCTGTATGCCCGATAAAAGCAGCATAATCTCCATCTTTTATCGTCAGACTGATATCTTTTAATGCTTGGTGAGAAAATGGACTATTCGGTTGATAAATAAAATCTACATTTTCGAAGACAATTTCCATAGTTGATCCACCAATTCTTTCATATGTAATGGTTCTTTCTCCAGTTTAACTCCATGCTCGTTCATTCCTGCATATATACTTGATATAAGTGGTATTTCCAATCCAATCTCGGACAGCTCATTTTGGTATTGGAAAACTTCTCTCGGTTTACCACTCATCCACTGTCTTCCTTCGTTCATTACAATGATTCGGTCCGCGTAGGCTGCTTCACTCAAGTCATGTGTAATATAGACAATCGTCATCTTTTTTGTTTTTCGAAGACCTTTAATCGTTTCCAATAATTCTTGCTTTCCATTCGGATCCAACATTGTCGATGCCTCATCAAAAATGATCACTTCTGGCATAATCGCTAGAATGCCAGCGATTGCGACGCGTTGCTTCTGCCCGCCAGATAAACGATTTGGTGCTTGGTCTTTAAATGAATACATATCAACTTCTTTTAATGCGGCAGAAACTCGTTTCACCATTTCTTCTCGAGGGACACCTAAGTTTTCTAAACCAAACGCGACATCATCCATGACAGTTGTCCCAACAAATTGGTTCTCTGGATTCTGAAAAACCATGCCGACCTTCTTGCGGATTTCCCAATAGGTATCTTCTGACAACGATAGCCCGTCCACTGAAATCGTTCCGCTTGTAGGAAGAAGTAAGCCATTCATCAGTTTTGCCAGTGTAGATTTACCAGAACCATTATGACCGATCAAAGCAATCCATTCATTTTGTTCAATCGACATACTTAATTCATCTACTGCATTTCCACTATTTTTGTCATATGAATAGCTCACTTTGTTAAATTCAATCATCACTGTTGCTCCCTTGGCACCGTACTCTTTCACTAATGTTAGTTTATCATACCGACAAGTCGATTTGGTAATAGATCTGGTTCTAGCTTCGTATGAGGAGTTATTTCATGACTAATACGGTTTTAGTCACATGTTGGAGTGCTCTTTAGAGAGTACTTCTTATAAACGTTTAGCGTTGTCAAACCAATTACAAAACCATTTTTCAGTAAAAGTCGGAATTCAATACAGCAGATTGATCACAATTAAGATGGAGATACCACTTTGTTTGTAATGTGGTATTCGAAGATAGAGTTAAATTTAGTCGTACTACCCCCGAATAGAGCGCTTCTAATCAAAGGTAGAGTAGAATTTAGTCGTGCTAACCCCGAATAGAGCGCTTCTAATCGAAG
>NZ_VMHF01000017.1:20350-36154 GCF_007559355.1 Allobacillus sp. SKP2-8
TAACCCCGAATAGAGCGCTTCTAATCAAAGGTAGAGCTAAATTTAGTCGTGCTAACCCCGATTAAAGCGCTCCTATTCGAAGATAGAGTTAAATTTAGTTGTGCTACCCCCGAATAGTGTGCTCCTAATCAAACATGGTACACCATTTTAGTGTTCTATTCGCGGATAAGATTCCGCTTGTTCAAACGTAAAGCTGGCGAGGAGCATCGGCGGCGACGCCTGCGGATCAAGAAATAAGGGAACCGCACATGACCTGTGAGCACAAGCACCCGCCGTAAGCGAATCGCCTGACACCAGTGACCATCATCGATACCTACGCTAAGTTGTGTATTTACCCAAACAAATATTTTAGATCCATTTTTGCACAAAATAAAAAAGGGCTCAGTCCAATGTTTTTGGCAACTGACCACCCTTTTTCCCTTAATCATTCAATTAGTCAACTAATTCAATAATCACCGTTTTTGCACCGTCACCTTTACGCTCACCTAGTTTTAGGATACGTGTGTAACCGCCTTGGCGGTCTTCATAACGAGGTGCGACATCTGAAAACAATTTTTGTAAAGCGGATTGTGACTCTTCTTCGTCCGCTTTTGCATTGCGGATGACTGAAGCTGCTTGTCGACGAGCATGTAGGTCACCGCGTTTACCGAGTGTGATTAGTTTTTCGACAACAGAGCGTAATGCTTTCGCTTTTGCTTCTGTTGTTTCAATGCGTTCATGTACAATCAGATCAGTTGCAAGATTACGTAGCATTGCTTGACGTTGATCTGTTGGACGGCCTAATTTCGCTTTCGCCATTCTCAAAACCTCCTTTACCAGAAAGATTTATCGCTGTCTTGATTAATCGTCGTTACGTAGGCCTAGGTTTAAATCATTCAATTTGTATTTCACTTCATCCAATGATTTTCTTCCCAAGTTACGGACTTTCATCATATCTTCTTCGGATTTTTGTGTCAGTTCCTGAACCGTGTTGATTCCAGCGCGTTTTAGACAGTTGTAAGAACGCACAGAGAGATCTAACTCTTCAATGGTCATTTCTAACACTTTTTCTTTTTGGTCTTCTTCTTTTTCTACCATGATTTCTGCTTGTTGAGCTTCATCAGTCATATTCACAAACACATTCAAATGCTCTGTAAAGACTTTAGCTCCCAAGGAAATTGCTTCCTCTGGTCGAATGCTTCCATCAGTTCTTACATCCAGTGTTAGCTTATCGTAGTTTGCTACTTGACCAACTCGAGTGTTTTCAACTTGATAGGTTACACTCTTAACTGGAGTAAAAATTGAATCTACTGGAATAACGCCGATCGGCTGATCATCGCGTTTATTCGCATCTGCTTTACGGTAGCCACGACCTTGCTCAGCAAAGATTTTCATGGATAGACTTCCGTTTCCTGTGATTGTTGCAATTTTAAGGTCTGGGTTCAGTATTTCTACGTCACTATCATGTTGAATATCACGAGCGAAGACTTCACCCTCGCCTTGAACATCAATTTCCAATGTTTTCTCTTCTTCAGAGTAAATTTTTAACGATAATTCTTTTAGATTTAAAAGAATTGTCGTCACGTCTTCATAGACGTTTTCAATAGTTGAAAATTCATGAAGGACGTTTTCAATTTGGACAGACGTCACTGCAGCGCCAGGTAATGAGGATAATAGAATACGACGAAGGGAGTTCCCCACCGTAGTTCCATAACCACGTTCTAACGGTTCAATGACGAACTTTCCGAATGTAGCATCATCACTAATTTCAATCGTTTCAACTTGCGGTTTTTCAATTTCGATCATTTACCCAAAACCCTCCTTCAAAACGTCGAAACACTTATGCGGAGTTCCCCACATTCTTTTCCATGATCAGGTATTGTTTCATAAAAACAGCCTGATAATCCGTGCCTGCTTATTTAAGCTATCATAACCCATTATAGACGGGCTGACAAAATATATACGAATAAATTAAACACGACGACGTTTTGGTGGGCGGCAACCGTTGTGTGGAACTGGTGTTACGTCCACAATTGCAGTGATTTCAAGACCAGCTGCTTGCAAAGAGCGGATTGCTGCTTCACGACCAGCACCAGGGCCTTTAACTGCAACTTCAATCGTTTTCATGCCGTTTTCTTGTGCTGATTTCGCCGCTACTTCTGCTGCCATTTGGGCTGCAAATGGCGTAGATTTACGGGAACCTTTGAAGCCTAGCGCTCCCGCACTGCTCCAAGCAATAGCATTTCCGGCTGCGTCTGTGATTGTCACAATTGTATTATTGAATGTAGAACGGATGTGAGCTGCACCGGACTCTATATTCTTTTTCACGCGACGTTTTCTACGAGTTGTTTGCTGCTTTTTCGCCATAATGCTTCAAACCTCCTTCGATTACTTATTTTTTCTTGTTAGCGATTGTACGACGTGGGCCTTTTCGAGTACGAGCATTGTTTTTAGTCTTTTGACCATGAACAGGCAACCCTCTACGATGGCGAATTCCACGGTATGAACCGATCTCGATCAATCGCTTAATGTTAAGGGATGTTTCACGACGAAGATCCCCTTCAACTGTATAGTCATCAATACCTTTACGGATGCTAGCTAGTTCGTCTTCTGTAAGGTCACGTACACGTGTATCCTCAGAAACACCAACATTTTTCAATACTTCTTGTGCGGTAGATTTCCCTACACCATATACATACGTCAGCGCGATAACAACACGTTTATCACGTGGAACGTCAACTCCTGCAATACGAGCCATTAGTGGATGGCACCTCCTTTTCGATTATCCTTGTTTTTGTTTGTGTTTTGGATTATCACAAATCACCATAACTTTTCCTTTACGGCGGATAACTTTACACTTTTCACAAATAGGTTTTACTGATGCTCTTACCTTCATGTTCTTACCTCCTCTTAGATCGGAGTCTTCATTTATTTATAACGATAAGTGATTCGTCCTCTTGATAAATCATACGGTGACATTTCCACCGTTACTTTATCACCTGGTAAAATTCGAATATAGTGCATACGAATCTTACCGGAGACATGGGCAAGGATTTGATGTCCATTTTCCAACTCTACCTTAAACATAGCGTTTGGTAAAGTTTCTTGAACTGTACCTTCCATTTCAATTACATCATCTTTAGCCATTGAGAGAATCTCCCTTCTTCCAATCTGCCAATAGTTCATTAACAAATTTCGATATTGCGAAACGGAGCTTTCCGTTTGTCACCCGGTTGGTCTCTTTCAAGCTCTTTTCGACCTCTGGAGAGACATAATCAATCAGCTCCACATGGTGAAGATTTTTCTTTTTCGGTCGGTCGAATTTCCTTTTCTCGCCATCGGCCAATAATACGAATTTCTCATCCAATATATCAATGATAATCGCATACTGACTTAGTTCACGACCTCGTTTGATCTGAACCAACTGGCCTATTTTAGGACTTCCCGATTCTCCATCGTTCAATCACAATCACCTTCACTTGATCTAAGCTTTTGTTAAAATTTCATAGCCATCCTCTGTCACTGCGATCGTATGCTCAAAATGTGCGCAGTTCTTAGAATCTTCCGTAACGACTGTCCAACCATCTTCCAGCGTGCGAACATATCGTTCACCGAGGTTAACCATTGGTTCGATGGCCAGCACCATACCCTTTCTCAAACGCGGTCCTTTGTTTGGTGGGCCAAAATTCGAGATGTGTGGGTCTTCATGAAGGTCTTGGCCGACCCCATGGCCTCCATATTCCCGTACTATGGTGTAGCCGTACGGTTCGACATAGGATTGAATGGCATGTGAAATATCGGTCAGACGTTTTCCGGGAGCAATTACGCTTAATCCTTCAAACAAAGATGCTTCAGTGACCTCGAGGAGCTTTTGCGTTTCTTCGTCAATTTCTCCGACAGCATATGTCCAAGCCGAATCGCCATGATATCCTTTATAATCTGCGCCGATGTCCAATGTGACAATGTCACCATTTTTCAACTCACGGTCGCTTGGAATACCATGTACAAGTTCTTCATTGACTGAAACACAGACACTCCCTTTAAAGCCATTATATCCTTTAAAAGATGGTAGTGCATCCATACTGCGTATATACTTTTCAGCAATGTCATCTAGTTTTTTTGTTGTCACACCTGGCTTAATATGTTTCTTCAGCTCTTGGTGTGTTAATCCAACAATTTTTCCAGCTTGACGCAACAATTCAATTTCACGTGGTGTCTTTAAAATAATCATTTAGGCCAAGCCTCCGATAGTATCGTCGATTTGATTAAAAACTTCATCAATATCTTGATCACCATCAATAGCAACTAGATAACCTTTATCTTCATAGAAATCCAACAAAGGTTGTGTTTGTTCGATATTCACGTCCAAACGGTTTTTCACTGTTTCCGGTTGGTCATCCTCACGCTGAATGAGTTCAGTACCGTCATGATCACAAATGCCTTCTTGCTTCGGTGGATTGAATTCCACATGATATGTTGCTCCACAAGTCGGACAAATGCGTCGCCCTGTTAATCGTTCAATCAACTTTTCAGTTGGAACTTTAACATGCAATACATAATCGAGTTTTGTATTCAACTCATTTAACAATCTTTCGAGTGCTTCAGCTTGAGCCACTGTACGAGGAAATCCATCTAATAGAAATCCTTTTTCACAGTCCGGTTTTGATAGACGTTCTTTAACAATTCCTATGGTTACTTCGTCAGGAACCAATTCGCCTTTGTCCATGTACGTTTTTGCTTCATTTCCTAACGCTGTTCCTTCTTTGATCGCAGAACGGAACATATCTCCAGTTGAAATATGAGGGATTGCATATTTTTCTACGATTTTCTCCGCTTGAGTACCTTTTCCGGCACCTGGCAAGCCCATCAAAATTAGATTCATACCTTTCCCCTCGCTCTCACATTCTAATGAAACTTATTTTATAAAGCCTCGGTAGTGTCGTTTTACCAACTGGCTCTCCAGCTGTTTCATCGTATTCAGTGCGACACCGACGACGATGAGCAAGCTTGTTCCGCCAATTTGGACGGCTGCTGGAAGGTTTGCAACACTGCCTAGAATGATCGGGAAGATAGAAACGACTGCTAAGAACAGTGCTCCGACAAAAGTTAAACGATAAATGACTCGAGTCAAATATGTTTCGGTGTTTTTACCAGGTCGAATGCCAGGTACATAACCACCTTGCTTTTGTAAGTTTTCTGCCATTTGCTCAGGATTAACTTGAACAAATGTGTAGAAATACGTAAAGGCAATGATCAAACCGACGTATATAACCATACCAATTGGTTGAGTGTAATCAAATATATATTGAACCGTTGAGGCAAATTCATTTCCTTCAAAAAATCCTGCTACGGTCTGAGGTGCAATGACAAATGAAATTGCAAAGATAATTGGAATGACGCCTGCCGCATTTACTTTTAATGGCAAATGTGCGGAGTGTCCTCCAACAGGTGAACGATTAACCGTGCGCTTCGCATACTGTATTGGTATTTTACGCAACGCTTGTTGGATGAATATGACACCAACAATAATCGCAACGACGACGAGTAATATAATTGCCAAGATTGCAATATTAATAAATAACTGGTCGCCTGCACCTGAAATATACTGTTCAAAGAGCTGGTTAATTGCATTCGGGAATCCAGCAATGATACCAGCAAAGATGAGGATGGAAATCCCATTTCCTACCCCATATTCAGTGATCTGCTCTCCTAACCACATCAAGAAAGTCGTACCGCCAGTCAATACGATTGCTATGACAAAGTAAGTCATGATGCTAGGATTCTGGATCAGTGATCCGTTTGTCATCGCATTGAAACCGACAGACATACCAATTCCTTGAAGGAAAGCTAAACCAACTGTTCCGTAACGCGTAACTTGAGTCAACTTCTTTCTGCCTTGCTCTCCCTGTTTACGCCATTCCGTAAATTTCGGTACAACGTCCATTTGGAGCAATTGCATAATAATCATCGCTGTAATGTAAGGAAACACACCCATTGCGAAGATTGAAAACTGACTCAACGCTCCTCCACCAAATGTATCGATAAACCCAAATGAGTTTACCTCATCCATCATCGTCAACGCATTTTTATCCGTAAAAGGAACAGGAATGAAAGTTCCTAAACGGAAAATAATGAGCACACCTAAGGTGAAGAGAATTTTACTGCGAATGTCAGCTACGCGAAACATATTGATAAATGTGCTGAACATTAGATCACCTCAGTTTGACCGCCTGCAGCTTCGATTGCCTCTTTCGCCGAAGCAGAGAATTTATGCGCTTTAACAGTCAATTTTTTATCTAAGCTACCGTTGCCTAGAACTTTCACGCCTGCTTTCAACTTACTGACAATACCTTCTTCAAGTAGAAGTTCTGGAGTTACCTCCACACCTTCATCAAATCTATTTAATGTTTCTAAATTAACAATGACATACTCTTTGCGGTGAATATTTGTGAATCCACGCTTTGGAAGGCGTTGAAACAACGGTAATTGCCCGCCTTCGAATCCAGGACGTGTGCCGCCTCCGGAACGTGCATTCTGTCCCTTATGTCCACGGCCTGAAGTTTTACCGTTTCCTGTAGCCATTCCACGACCTACACGGTTTCTTTTCTTACGGGAACCTTCAGTACTTTTTAATTCATGAAGTTTCATTCGAGCACCTCCTCTTTGAAAAACTCTTGTTATTTTTCGTTCACTTGAACAAGATGGGATACTTTATTGATCATTCCGCGAACAACTGGTGTATCCTCACGAACGACAGTTTGTTGTCTTTTTTTCAGCCCAAGTGCTTCAACTGTTCTACGTTGGTCTTGTTTGCTTCCAATGACACTCCGTGTGAGGGTAATTTCTAATTGTTTAGCCATGTAAATCCCTCCTTATCCTTTCAGTTCTTCGGCTGACTTACCACGTAATTTACTTACTTGTTCGGCCGTTTTTAGTTCACTCAATCCTTGGATTGTTGCACGAACCATGTTAATAGGTGTATTTGAACCTAATGATTTAGAAAGGATATCTCCTACACCAGCAAGTTCCAATACAGCACGAACAGGTCCACCAGCAATAACCCCTGTACCTTCAGTAGCTGGTTTCAAAAGGACGTTTCCAGCGCCTAGCTGACCATGAATTTGGTGAGGAATCGTTGTGCCGACGATTGGTACACGTACCAAGTTCTTTTTGCCATCCTCAATTGCTTTTTTAATCGCATCAGGTACTTCTTGTGCTTTACCTGTACCGAAGCCAACATGGCCATTTTTATCTCCAACGACAACGAGTGCTGTGAAACGGAAACGACGACCACCTTTCACAACTTTCGCTACACGGTTGATTGTTACTACACGTTCTTCAATGTCAAGCTTGCTTGCGTCGATTTGTTTACTCAATTCATTTCCCTCCTTTTACGATCACGTTTAAAATTCCAACCCATTTTCACGAGCTGCATCCGCTAAAGCTTTTACGCGTCCGTGATAAAGGTAACCTCCACGGTCAAATACGACAGATTTTAGATTCGCATCAGTCGCACGCTTCGCGAGAAGTTCACCAACTTTTTGAGCTGCTTCAACATTACCTGTTGCATCCAATTTCAATTCCGGGTCGACAGTAGAGGCACTTGCTAAGGTTTTGCCTGCTGTATCATCGATCAATTGAGCATAAATGTGTTTATTTGAACGGTATACGTTTAAACGCGGACGCTCGGCAGTGCCGGTAAGGTCACGGCGCAAACGATAATGACGTTTTTTACGAGTTGCATTCTTATCCTGCTTCGTAATCATTTAAGTCACTCCTTTCTGTCTCTTAACGGAAGTTATTTCGCAGTTTTACCTTCTTTTTGGCGTACATATTCGCCTTCATAACGAATACCTTTTCCTTTATAAGGTTCAGGTGTTCTGATTGCGCGAATATTTGCTGCAGTTGCGCCGACTTTCTCTTTATTGATCCCTTTAACAACAATTTTTGTGTTTGTAGGGCATTCAATTTCGATGCCTTTCATCGGATCTATTTCAACTGGATGAGAATACCCAGCGTTAACGATTAGTTTATTACCTTGCATTTGTGCACGGTAACCAACACCATTGATCTCAAGTGCTTTTTGGAAGCCGTTTGTGACACCTTCTACCATGTTGGCAACGATCGTACGAGTCGTACCATGCAAGGAACGGTGTAGCTTACTTTCACTTGGACGCTCAACAACTAGTTGATTGTCTTCGATGTTGATGATCATATCTTCATGAATCGTACGGGACAATTCACCTTTAGGTCCTTTTACATTAACTGTAAGTCCATCCACTTTAACTTCAACGCCTTCTGGCAATTCAAGTGGTTTAAAACCGATACGTGACATATATTCCACCTCCTGACTACACTTTCTATTACCAAACGTATGCTAATACTTCGCCGCCGACTGCTTGCTGACGAGCTTCTTTATCTGTCAAAACACCTTTTGAAGTTGAAACAACAGCGATGCCAAGTCCGTTTAATACGCGAGGCAGTTCGTCTGCTTTCACATAGACACGAAGTCCTGGTTTACTGATTTTCTTAATACCAGTAATTACACGCTCATTGTCTTGGCCATATTTCAAGAATAGGCGCAATACACCTTGTTTACTGTCTTCAATATATTCAAAATCACGAATGAAACCTTCTCGCTTCAAGATATCTACAATCTCTTTTTTCAAGTTGGAAGCAGGAACTTCCAGTTGATCATGGCGAGCCACGTTCGCATTACGGATTCTAGTCAAAAGATCTGCAATTGGATCTGTCATTGCCATTAGATTTTACCTCCTTCCCTACAATGGGGTTTACCAGCTAGCTTTTTTGACGCCTGGGATTTGTCCTGCGTGAGCTAAGTCACGGAAACAAATTCGGCATAGCTTAAATTTACGGATTACTGAATGTGGACGTCCACAACGTTGGCAACGTGAATATTCACGAACTGAATATTTCTGTTTGCGTTTTTGTTTAGCAATCATTGATTTTTTCGCCACGATTTACCCTCCTTTTTACGTTCATGTTATTGTTTGAACGGCATTCCGAATTGCGTAAGAAGTTCACGGGCTTCTTCATCTGTCTCAGCAGTTGTCACAATTACGATATCCATTCCACGAACTTTATTTACTTTATCGTAATCAATTTCTGGGAAGATCAATTGCTCTTTTACACCAAGCGTGTAGTTTCCACGACCATCAAATGCTTTGTTGGAGATTCCGCGGAAGTCACGCACACGTGGCAAGGATACAGCGATTAGCTTTTCGAGGAAATCATACATGCGCTCTCCACGAAGTGTTACCTTGGCACCAATTGGCATTCCTTCACGTAGACGAAAACCTGCAATCGATTTTTTGGCACGTGTAACTGTTGGTTTTTGACCTGATAGTGTTGCAAGTTCTTCAACTGCGTTATCAAGTGCTTTTGAATTTTGAACTGCATCACCGACACCCATGTTGATCACGATTTTCTCAACTTTCGGTGCTTGCATTACTGAACTGTAATTGAATTTTTCAACTAAGTTAGAAACGACTTCTTCCTTGTATTTTCTTTTTAATTCATTCATTCTGTAGCCCTCCTTTCGCCGCTAGACTATTTATCTAAAGCTTCGCCCGATTTCTTTGCGATACGAACTTTTTTACCGTCTTTCACTTCATATCCAACACGTGTTGGTTGGCCACTTTTCGGATCGACTGGCATAACGTTCGAAACATGAACTGGTGCTTCGATTGTCAAAATTCCACCTTGTGGATTATCTTGAGAAGGCTGTGCGTGTTTTTTAACATAATTGACGCCTTCAACCAAAACACGTTCTTTTTTAGGGTACGCTTCTAGAATCGTTCCTTCTTTACCTTTATCTTTACCGGAAATAACGACTACTTTATCGCCTTTCTTTACATGCATGAATCGTGCACCTCCCTTGAAGGGTCTAATTTCTTTTTTTATAAAACTTCTGGAGCTAGTGAAACAATTTTCATGAATTTGTTGTCACGTAGTTCACGAGCTACTGGTCCAAAAATACGTGTGCCTCGAGGACTCTTATCATCACGAACGATCACTGCCGCGTTTTCATCGAAACGGATGTAAGAACCGTCCTTACGGCGAACACCGCTTTTTGAACGTACAATTACTGCTCTTACTACTTCACCTTTTTTGACAACGCCTCCTGGTGTAGCGTTCTTAACGGAACATACGATGATATCACCAATGTTCGCTGTCTTACGGCCTGAACCACCAAGAACCTTGATCGCTTGAACTTCACGAGCTCCGGAGTTGTCAGCAATTTTTAAACGGCTTTCCTGTTGAATCATATCAATGAAACCTCCCTTCGGATTCAATCCGAGCGAACTATTATATAATTACAGCTTCTTCTGTTACTTCGATTAAACGGAAACGTTTCGTTTTGGATAACGGACGTGTTTCCATAATACGCACAACGTCACCAGTTTTCGCCTGGTTATTTTCGTCATGAGTTTTGAATTTCTTTGAATACTTAACGCGCTTTCCATATAACGGATGGAATTTATACGTTTCTACCACAACAGTGATTGTTTTGTCTGCTTTGTCAGAAACAACACGACCACTGTAAACTTTACGGTTATTGCGTTCACTCATTTGAGGTTGACCTCCTCTCAATTGTCAATTAATTAACGCCGATTTCTCTTTCACGGATTACTGTTTTCAATCGAGCAATGGATTTTTTGACTTCACGGATACGAACCGTGTTTTCAAGCTGTCCTGTTGCTAATTGGAAACGTAGGTTAAAGAGTTCTTCTTTTAAAGATTTTACTTTTTGTTCAATTTCGGCAGTGGTTAGTTCTCTAATTTCATTAGCTTTCATTGCTTTCACCACCAATTTCTTCACGTTTTACAAACTTAGTACGGATCGGAAGTTTGTGAGACGCAAGACGAAGTGCTTCGCGAGCAACCTCTTCGTCGACTCCCGCAATCTCAAATAAGATTTTTCCAGGTTTTACAACCGCTACCCAAGATTCAGGAGACCCTTTACCGGAACCCATACGAACCTCAAGAGGTTTAGCTGTTTTCGGTCTGTCCGGAAAGATTTTAATCCAAACTTTACCGCCACGTTTCATGTAACGAGTCATCGCAATACGGGCAGCCTCAATTTGTCGACTTGTGATCCATTCACCTTCAAGAGCTTGAAGGCCATATTCTCCAAATGCTACTTCAGTTCCACCTTTCGCACGACCTTTTAAGCTCACGCGATGTGGTTTACGGTATTTTACACGCTTCGGCATTAACATATTGCTAATCCCCCTTCCTTAGTTTTCATTTTTTGTTGGAAGGATCTCACCACGGTAAATCCACACTTTAACACCAAGTTTTCCATAAGTAGTGTCTGCTTCAGCAGTTCCATAATCGATATCTGCACGAAGTGTGTGTAGTGGTACTGTTCCTTCACTGTAATATTCAGCACGAGCAATGTCTGCTCCGCCTAAACGACCGGAAACCATTGTTTTAATTCCTTTAGCTCCCCCACGCATTGCGCGTTGGATGGATTGCTTTTGAACACGACGGAATGAAACACGGTTCTCCAATTGACGAGCAATATTTTGAGCAACTAGTGTTGCATCAAGGTCGGGTTTTTTAACTTCTACAATGTTGATATGAACTTTCTTGTCTGTCATGTTGCTTAGCTTTGTACGTAAAGCGTCAACTTCAGATCCACCTTTACCGATCACCATTCCTGGTTTAGATGTGTGGATTGAGATATTCACTCGATTTGCTGCTCTTTCGATCTCAACGTTTGATACAGATGAATCAGCTAAGCGTTCTTCGATATAATCACGAATCATGATATCTTCATGCAATAAGTCAGCGTAATCTTTTTCTGCGAACCATTTAGAGTCCCAATCACGGATGATTCCTACACGAAGACCATGAGGATTGATTTTGTTACCCACGAACTATCCCTCCTTTTGTTCTGTTACCACTACTGTGATGTGGCTGGTACGTTTATTGATTGCTGTAGCACGACCTTGTGCGCGCGGACGAAATCTTTTTAATGTGACACCTTCATTGACAAATACTTCTGATACGATCAACGAATCCGTATCCATTTCATAGTTATGCTCTGCGTTTGCGACAGCAGAGTAAATAAGTTTTTCTACAATCGGTGAAGCAGCACGGTTCGTGTGCTTAAGAATTGCGATAGCTTCGCCTACTTGTTTTCCTCGAATTAAATCAACGACTAAACGAGCTTTACGAGGAGCAATACGGACAGTTTTAGCTACGGCTTTAGCTTGTTGCATCATGCAAACCTCCTCTCAACTAGCGTTTTGTTTTCTTATCGTCACCAGCATGACCTCTGTACGTACGTGTCGGTGCAAACTCACCTAGTTTGTGACCGACCATATCTTCCGTGACATATACTGGTACATGTTTACGTCCATCATACACTGCGAAAGTGTGTCCTACGAAATGTGGGAAGATGGTAGAACGACGAGACCATGTCTTGATCACTTGCTTTTTATTATTGTTATCTAGCTCTTCGACTTTTTTCATCAGATGATCATCTGCGAAAGGTCCTTTTTTCAAACTACGACCCATAAATAAACCTCCCTTCGTGACTAAGCAACTTGTTGCTTTTCATCGTTATTTCTTACGACGACGCACGATATATTTGTCTGAAGCTTTGTTACGTTTACGTGTTTTAAGTCCAAGTGTCGGTTTACCCCAAGGTGTAACTGGAGATGGCATACCGATTGGTGCACGTCCTTCACCACCACCGTGTGGGTGATCGCTAGGGTTCATGACAGAACCACGTACTGTTGGACGAATACCTTTCCAGCGACTACGTCCAGCTTTACCAACACGAGTTAATTCATGTTCAATGTTTCCGACTTGACCAATTGTTGCTCGGCAAGTACCCAAGATCATTCTTGTTTCTCCAGAAGACAAACGAACAAGTACATACTTGTTGTCTTCACGCCCAAGAATTTGAGCTTGTGACCCTGCAGAACGAACAAGTTGTCCGCCGCGGCCTGGTTTCAATTCAATGTTGTGAATTGTTGTACCAACTGGCATTTTGTTAAGTGGTAATGCGTTACCTACTTTAATGTCAGCTGTTTCACCAGACATAATTTCTTGACCTACTTTAAGTGTTTTCGGTGCAAGTATATATCGTTTTTCACCATCTGCATAATGGATTAAAGCTATATTTGCTGAGCGGTTCGGATCATATTCGATCGTAGCAACGCGTCCTGGTATACCATCTTTGTTACGACGGAAATCAATTACGCGGTACTGACGTTTATGTCCACCACCCTGATGACGAACCGTCATTCTCCCTTGGTTGTTACGTCCAGCTCTTTTCTTGAGTGGAGACAAGAGAGTTTTTTCAGGTGTAGAAGTCGTAATTTCATCATTTGTCAATGTGCTCATGTTACGACGACCGTTACTTGTCGGTTTATATCTTTTAATCGCCATCATATTTCCCTCCTTTTAAATTCGATTTAAAGTTTAGGCACCTTCAAAGAAATCTAGATCTTTACTGTCTTCAGACAATGTAACGACGGCTTTTTTCGTATTCGGACGATAGCCTCCGTGACGACCCATTCTTCTGAATTTACCTTTTTTATTTGCTGTGTTTACTTTTACAACTTCAACGTCAAAGATTAATTCTACGGCATGTTTAATTTCTGTTTTGTTCGCTTTTGGTGATACTTCAAAAGTGTACTTTTTATCAGCCATTAAATCCGCAGAGTGCTCTGTAATTACCGGGCGCTTAATAATATCTCGTGGGTCTTTCATTATGCAAGCACCTCCCCTGCTTTTTCAGCTGCTTCTTTCGTAATAAGAAGCGTGTCATGCTTCAATACGTCAAGTACGTTTAATTCAGTTACTGTTAGAACTTCAACGCCTTTAATATTGTTTGCGGAACGCACAACGTTTTCATCTTCTTCTGTTGTTACGATTAATGCTTTTCCATCAACATTCAAATTACCTAAAAGATTAATGACATCTTTTGTTTTTGGCGTTTCTAGCTTTAAGTCTTCCAAAACGTAAATGCTTTCTTCATTTACCTTTGTAGCTAAAGCTGAGCGAATTGCCAAACGACGTACTTTCTTCGGTAATTTTGTGCTATAGCTTCTTGGAGTTGGACCAAATACAGTTCCGCCACCAACCCATTGTGGGGAACGAATGGAACCTTGACGCGCACGGCCAGTTCCTTTTTGGCGCCACGGTTTGCGGCCTCCTCCTCTTACTTCTGAACGGTTCTTAACTTTATGCGTTCCTTGACGCATAGAAGCTCGCTGCATAATGACAGCATCGTGAAGAACAGTTTTGTTCGGCTCAATACCAAATACGTTCTCAGCAAGTTCTACACTGCCTACTTCTGATCCCGCTTGGTTATATAGTGCTACTTTAGGCATGACATTTCCTCCCTTCATTCGTTATTTGTTACGCCTGATCTGCACCAGTAATTTGTACGTAAGATTTTTTAGGACCTGGAACATTTCCTTTTACAAGGACTAAGTTGTTTTCAGTATCCACTTTAACAATCTCTAAGTTTTGGATTGTTACTGTTTCTTTACCCATTTGACCTGGTAGTTTTTTGCCTTTGAATACACGCATTGGGTCAATAACACCCATTGCACCTGGTCCACGGTGGTAGTGAGAACCGTGTGTCATAGGTCCACGTGATTGATTGTGACGTTTGATGGAACCCTGGAAACCTTTCCCTTTGGAAGTACCAGTTACGTTCACCTTTTCTCCTGCTTCGAATACATCCACACTTAGATCTTGACCTACTTCATACTCGTCAAGATTTACGTTACGGATTTCGCGAACGAAGCGCTTAGGGTTCGTGCTCGCTTTCTCAGCATGACCTTTCTCAGCTTTGTTCGAACGATTTTCTTTTTTGTCTGTGAAACCGATTTGGATTGCATTGTAGCCATCATTTTCTTCGGTTTTCTTTTGAAGTACGACATTACCTTCAGCTTGAATGACAGTAACTGGGATTAATTCACCGTTATCTGCGAAAAGCTGTGTCATGCCGACTTTACGTCCTAAGATTCCTTTCGCCATCCGTTACACCTCCTAAAAATTTATAATTTAATTTCGATATCAACGCCAGATGGTAAATCTAAACGCATTAATGAATCCACTGTTTGTGGTGTTGGGCTCAAAATGTCGATTAACCGTTTATGTGTGCGCATCTCGAATTGCTCACGAGAGTCTTTGTACTTGTGTACGGCACGCAAAACAGTGTAAACAGCACGCTCTGTAGGTAATGGTACTGGACCTGATACTTCCGCACCTGAACGTTTTGCTGTTTCAACGATTTTCTCAGCTGACTGATCTAAAACTCTGTGATCATAAGCCTTTAAACGAATACGTATTTTTTCATTTGCCATTACTTTCCCTCCTTTTTCGCCTATATTAAAACAGACATACTCTGCGAAAATTTCCTCAACATCCGCCATGGCAAAGGGGCCGGGTGTTTCAGCAACCTTTCGCTTCATCGCCTTGGTTTTTCTGCAACATTACTAATTATAATGAATTCAAGCCTTGATTGCAAGGAAAAACTAGAATTCTTTCTGTTGCAAATACCTTTGCTATTATACAGAGATATTTGATTGATTTCAAGGGGTTTGCAGATGTTTTTTTGTTAATGGAATGAAGAGAATACAAATAGTTTTCGATTATGTTTTTCGTGTCTTTTTAGTAGGCAATTACGATTTAAATTGTGTTGATCTTTCGCAGGGGAGTATAGAGTATCCCTATAAGACTTTTTAGCTTTTTTTCTGGCTCGTTCGAGGGTATAGAGCTCTTCTATAGGACTTTCCGGCTTTTTTTCTGGCTCGCTCGGGGGTATAGAGC
>NZ_VMHF01000018.1:0-33603 GCF_007559355.1 Allobacillus sp. SKP2-8
CCGAACACAGAAGTTAAGCTCTCTAGCGCCGATGGTAGTTGGGGTTTTTCCCCTGCAAGAGTAGGACGTTGCCGGGCGGTCAAAGCCAAGAAGATTTCTTCTTGGCTTTTTTTGCACATCAAAAAGCATATGATATTTTTCTTCTTCTTTGCATAACCATAATTTTACCTTCATCTATAATATCCATTGTTAAAAAAGCCAATTTAATTGTTTTCTTATCGATGTTTAATAAATAGAAATAGGGTATAGAGAAATATTTGGTTTAGTCATTCTTTAGATCGTTTGCGTTTTGATTGAGTACGTTGCTTTCATAGTAATGAATAAAAACACAAAGATTTACCAGGATCTATAGTTTAAATAAGTGAGGGGAGAAGAAATGATTGAATCGATGAATCAACTTTTTGGGGAAAACTTCTCAGAGATGCTGTTGCGCATTTTATTAGCTACCGTACTTTGTGGTTTGATTGGTTTTGAAAGAGAATTGAAAAAACACCAAGCTGGCTTTCGTACACATATATTAGTTGGGGTAGGCGCTTGTATGATGATGCTTTTGTCATTGTACGGTTTCGATCAATACATTACTCAATATGATAATATTCGCTTTGATCCTGCCAGAATTCCTTCTTATGTCATCAGTGGAATTGGCTTCTTGGGTGCAGGTACGATTATGGTTCATGGCATGACGATTCGCGGATTAACGACTGCAGCATCCATTTGGACCGTAGCTGGGATTGGATTAGTCGTTGGTGCAGGTTTGTATCCATTAGCTATTTTAACGACGATCGTTGTTTTACTTAGCTTGGTTTTTTTGAATTCATTCGAGAAGTTGTTTTCAAAAGACAAAGGAAAATATCTCATTCAACTCAGGATTGATAATAGAGCAAATATCGGAGACATCTTGGATGTGTTTGAAACGTATGACCTATATATCAAACGAATTGAAATTGAGACGGAGAGTGTCGATCAGCGAAATATATATATTGAACTTGAGAAGGACCAATTGTTTAACCGACATGAATTACTTGATGAAGTTAGTCGCATACAGTATGTAACGTATGTTCACAAGCCAAAATAATAACAACTAGAAGATGATTCGAAAATGAATCATCTTTTTTTATAAAAATGGAGCAAAACGTTTTGCATCGATCATAAAAATAAGTATAATAAAATTATAGTCAAAGATAGTCAAAGTCAAAGTTAATGTAAATGACTTTTATTTAAGTAACTTAAAGGGAATTATAGGGTAAAGGAGGGATCGCACGTTGAAGAACATATCTGATGTCATTGAAGCATATTTAAAGAGAGTGCTTCAGATGAGTGGTGAGGATATCGTTGAAATAAAAAGAAGTGAGATAGCAGATCGCTTTGAGTGTGTTCCTTCGCAAATCAATTATGTCATCAAGACACGTTTTACGGTTGAAAAAGGATATATTGTTGAGAGTAAGCGTGGGGGCGGAGGCTATATTCGTATCATTCGATTAAAGCCTAAATCAAAGCAAGCTTTACTTGATGAAATGCTCTCAATCACCAACAACCCAATGTCACAGCAGGCAAGCATGGACTTATTAAATCGGTTATATGAGGAACGTTTATTAACCGAAAGAGAGTCACATCTAATGAATAAAATTTTACATCGGGATGTCCTATCCATCCCATTGCCCAATCGAGATATCATTCGTTCTAAAGTTTTTCGAGAGTTAATTATGACGTTGAAAGTTCATGATCGACAGGAGGGATAAATATGGAATGTCAAAGATGTCATAAAAACGACGCCAGTGTGCATTATACACAAGTTATTAATGGGAAGAAAGATGAGGTCCATTTATGTGAAGAATGTGCTGAAAAAGAGGGTTATATGGACTTTTCCAACCAACATCTTTCCATGCATCAATTCCTGACAAGTATGGTTCCGCTTGACTCGGCATTCAATAAAAGTCAGAGTATCAAGCCGGAAACGACAACGCAGTGTGACTATTGTGGAATGACATATGGAGAATTTCGTAGAAAAGGAAAATTCGGTTGTAGCCATTGTTACGAATCGTTTTCTTCCTACTTGACACCCCTTCTGAAGCGAGTTCATAGTGGGAATACTGAACACGTTGGAAAGATCCCAAAAAGAATTGGCGGGAATTTACACAAACAACGCGAGGTTGAGAGTTTGCAAACAAAACTTCAAGAAGCAATTCAAGCTGAAGCATTTGAAGAAGCAGCAACAATACGAGATCAAATACATCAATTGAAACAGGAGCTAGAAGAGGAACGAAAAGGTGGTGAAGCATAATGTCATTACAAGACTTTATTGATGATGCCATCAGCCCTTGGTTGAATGACGGTGGAGAGGATAACGATATCGTCTTAAGCAGTCGAATACGCTTGGCAAGAAATTTGGATAAAGTTCCTTTTCCTACGAGTGGCCAAGAAGAACCTTTAACAAAAGTCTTGGAATACATGGAACAGGAATTTAGTGGCCAATCATTCAATGGGTTTAAGGATTTTCAACTTGCCAAGATGTCAGATCTTGAGCCGATTGAAAAAAGGGTCTTGATTGAAAAACATTTAATTAGCCCAAACTTAGCTGAGAACGAAGGCAGCGGCGCTGTATTGATTTCAAAAAATGAACAAGTCTCAATTATGGTCAATGAAGAAGATCACTTACGGTTGCAAATCTATTATCCAGGACTGCAATTGAAAACAGCCGTAGATACCGCTTTTGAAATCGATGATTGGATCGAGGGCAAAATTGGTTATGCTTTTGATGAAGAGAAAGGATATTTAACAAGTTGTCCGACAAACGTCGGTACAGGATTAAGGGCATCCGTTATGATGCATCTTCCAGCACTGACAATGACAAATCAGATGAATCAGATTGTTCCTGAGATTAATAAGCTAGGGTTAGTTGTACGCGGGATATATGGTGAAGGTAGCGAAGCGTTAGGGAATCTTTACCAAGTATCCAACCAAGTGACTCTAGGGAAGTCTGAGGAAGAAATCATTCAAGATTTAACCAGTGTCGTAAGAGAATTAATTGATAGTGAACGTAGATCCAGAGAATGGATTGTCCAGCAATCGGGTATACAGTTAGAAGATAAACTGTATCGTTCCTATGGGATTTTATCTAATAGCCGGATCATTCACTCGAAAGAAGCATCAAAATGTTTGTCAGATATTCGTTTAGCAATTGATTTAGGATGGATTAAAGGAGTTTCCAAAACTATTCTGAATGAATTAATGGTGTTAACCCAACCCGGTTTCTTGCAGCATTACGCCAAGAAAGGACTTTCGCCAAGAGAACGGGATGTATTTCGAGCTAAATTGATTCGAGAACGATTAACGATGGAACAAGAGGATTAAAAAGGAGGTCATTTATATATGATGTTTGGTAGATTTACAGAAAGAGCTCAAAAAGTATTGGCACTTTCACAAGAAGAAGCCTTAAGATTAGGCCACAACAACATCGGTACAGAACATATTTTATTAGGATTGATTAAAGAGGGCGAGGGCATTGCTGCCAAAGCTTTGAAGTCGCTGGATATCGACAGTGAAAAAATACAACAAGAAGTTGAACAGTTGATTGGAAAAGGAGAGTCAACGAATCAAACGATCCATTATACGCCACGTGCGAAGAAAGTCATCGAGCTTTCTATGGATGAAGCGAGAAAATTGAATCATTCCTATGTAGGCACAGAACACATCCTGTTAGGATTAATCCGCGAAGGTGAAGGTGTAGCGGCGCGCGTATTCAACAACCTAGGTGTCAGCTTAAATAAAGCCCGCCAACAAGTCCTACAATTGCTAGGAAGCAATGATTCAACATCAGGGCATCCACATCAGCGGAAACAAAAACAAAATTCGAATGCACAAACACCTACACTTGACTCTTTAGCGTCTGATTTGACAGCTACTGCCCGTGATGGAAATGTGGATCCAGTTATTGGACGAAGTGAGGAAATTGAACGGGTCATTCAGGTGCTTAGCCGCCGCCGCAAAAACAACCCTGTCTTGATTGGTGAGCCGGGAGTCGGTAAGACGGCGATTGCAGAAGGGCTAGCTCAGCAAATCGTTAATAATGAAATCCCTGAGATCCTCCGCGACAAACGAGTAATGACGTTGGACATGGGAACCGTTGTTGCAGGAACGAAATATCGCGGTGAATTTGAAGACCGTCTGAAAAAAGTAATTGAAGAAATCCGACAGGCTAAAAACATTATTTTGTTCATCGATGAATTGCACACATTAATTGGTGCTGGCGGAGCAGAAGGTGCGATTGATGCATCCAATATTCTGAAACCAGCGCTAGCTCGTGGTGAATTGCAATGTATCGGTGCAACGACATTGGATGAATACCGTAAGTATATTGAGAAAGATGCTGCATTGGAGCGTCGTTTCCAGCCAATCCAAGTATCCGAGCCAACGACAGAAGAATCCACGAAAATTTTACAAGGTCTTCGTGATCGCTATGAAGCACACCACCGTGTGACCATTTCAGACGATGCGATTGAAAGTGCCGTACGCTTCTCAGATCGGTATATTACGGATCGGTTTTTACCGGATAAGGCTATTGATCTAATAGACGAAGCGGCTTCTCGCGTCAGACTTCGTAACTATACAATGCCTCCAAACCTAAAAGAGTTGGAAGAGAAGCTCGATGAGGTGAAGAAAGAAAAAGATGCGGCCGTCCAAAGCCAAGAATTCGAAACAGCAGCGTCTTTACGCGATAAAGAACAAAAACTAAAAGATGAAGTCGAGAAAACGAAGAATGAGTGGAAAGAAAAACAAGGGCAAGAAAGCTCTGAAGTGACTTTGGAAGATATCGCGCATGTCGTCTCTACATGGACGGGTGTACCGGTTTCTCGTATGGAAAAAGACGAAAAAGAGCGCCTATTGAACTTGGAAGAAAACCTTCATGATCGGGTCATTGGCCAAGAAGAAGCGGTACAATCCATTTCCAGAGCGATTCGAAGAGCTCGTGCTGGATTAAAAGATCCAAAACGCCCAATAGGCTCATTCATTTTCCTAGGACCTACAGGTGTCGGTAAGACAGAGCTTGCACGTGCGCTAGCTTCAACGATGTTCGGAGATGAGGATGCGATGATCCGAATCGATATGTCCGAGTATATGGAAAAACACGCGACATCCCGACTTGTCGGTTCACCTCCAGGATATGTAGGTTATGATGAAGGCGGTCAATTAACTGAAAAAGTCCGTCAAAAGCCATACTCCGTCATTCTTTTGGATGAAATCGAAAAAGCACACCCAGAAGTGTTCAATATTTTACTGCAAGTCCTTGAAGACGGTCGCCTAACCGATTCAAAAGGTAGAACAGTTGATTTCAGAAATACGATTTTAATCATGACATCCAACGTCGGTGCACACGAATTGCGCCGGGAAAAATACGTTGGCTTCAGTATGAGTGACGACCAAAGAGATTATAAGAGTATGAAGGATAAAGTGATGGAGGAACTCAAAAAGGCCTTCCGTCCAGAATTCTTAAACCGTGTAGATGATACAATCGTCTTCCATTCACTTGAAGAAAAGCATATCCGTCAAATCGTGAAATTGATGGTGAAACAGCTTCAAGATCGCTTGGAGGAGAATGAAATTCATTTTACACTTTCTGATAAAGCGATTAATAAGATCGCCGATGAAGGAATGGACCTAGAGTATGGAGCTCGCCCACTCCGTCGCTCCCTTCAGAAAAACGTCGAGGACTTCCTTTCCGAAGAGTTGTTGAAAGGTGACTTGGAAAAAGGTCAGTCTGTAGAGATTGATGTAGATGACAATGGTGACTTCTATGTATCTGCAAAAAAAGCTTTTGAAGATGTAAAATAGTTGCTAAATTATTCAAACAGCCAGCAGGAAAAATACCCGCTGGCTGTTTTTTTCTTGTACAATAGAGGTATGCAATCAGCTTGAAAGATCGATAGAAAAGGAGCCTGAGAATGGCAAAGAAGAAATCAGTTTTCATGTGTCAAGAATGTGGGTATGAATCCCCGAAATGGATGGGAAAATGTCCCGCATGTCATCAGTGGAATAGCTTTGTAGAAGAGAAAATACAGACGACGAAAGATCGACATACTCTT
Organism: Allobacillus sp. SKP2-8; assembly: GCF_007559355.1. Lineage (NCBI taxonomy): Bacteria > Bacillati > Bacillota > Bacilli > Caryophanales > Bacillaceae > Allobacillus > Allobacillus sp. SKP2-8. Next base: position 6,081 of record NZ_VMHF01000018.1, read on the forward strand.
GGACAACAAGAAAGTCGGACGAGAAGAAAACCGACGACAATTAATCAAGTGTCTATGCAGGATGAAAAGCGGATACGTATTGATATGGAGGAAATGAACCGAGTTCTCGGTGGAGGGGTCGTACCAGGATCACTTGTTTTGATTGGAGGCGATCCCGGTATAGGTAAGTCCACGTTATTATTGCAGTTATCGTCCCAGTTAGCAGCCGCAAAACATGCAGCTCTCTATATTTCGGGTGAGGAATCGGAGAAGCAAACAAAGCTTCGTGCAAGTCGGTTAAATATCAATAATGATTCTCTATATATCCTTTCAGAAACAAACTTGGAATATGTGATCGACTCCATTAATGAAATGAATCCTGATTTTGTCGTGATCGATTCGATTCAGACGATTTACTTGGATACTGTTACATCTGCAGCCGGGTCGGTTTCTCAAGTTCGTGAATGTACTTCAGCCTTAATGAAAGTAGCCAAAACGAAAGGCATCCCAATTTTCATTGTTGGTCACGTGACGAAAGAAGGTGCAATTGCTGGTCCGCGTCTTCTTGAACACATGGTTGATACGGTTCTTTACTTTGAAGGTGAGCGCCATCATGCTTTCCGTATTTTGCGCAGTGTCAAAAACCGCTTTGGCAGTACGCATGAAATGGGTATTTTTGAAATGAAAGAAGAAGGGTTGGTCGAAGTCAGTAATCCATCGGAAATTTTCTTAGAAGAACGCTCACAAGGAATTGCCGGGTCGACGATTGTTGCCTCGATGGAAGGGACAAGGCCGATGTTGGTGGAGATCCAGGCACTTATTTCTCCGACACAATTTGGGAATGCTAGAAGAATGGCGACCGGTTTAGATCATAACCGTGTGCCTCTATTGATGGCCGTCTTAGAAAAGCGAGCTGGCCTTCTTCTACAAAACCAAGATGCTTACGTGAAAGTTGCGGGCGGTGTGAAATTAGATGAACCGGCCATCGATTTGGCTGTGGCTGTGTGCATTGCATCAAGCTTCAGAGACCAGCCGACACAAAAAGATGATGTATTTATCGGAGAAGTAGGGCTTACAGGTGAAATCAGACGAGTGTCACGGATTGAGCAGCGGATCAAGGAAGCACAAAAATTAGGCTTCAAACGGGTGATTTTACCTAACCGAAATTTAAGTGGAATTTCAACACCGGATGGAATTAAATTACATGGTGTAGATTCTGTTCATGATGCTTTACGGGTAGCTCTGGAATAAAATTGTTAACTTGTTGTAATCAAATTGACATATAACTTTAACGATGATACAATGTTCTGTTTTGTATCTTTTGACTATGAAATAACCGGGTGGTATAATTTTAACCACCCAAAAATACTTTTAAATGATGTAAAGAGGAGGTGTCAAGATGTTAAAAAAGGTTGTCCAATTATTTGTATTGGTTGCCGGTGGAATGATTGGCTATTTATATATTCCTGATATCAACCAGGTCGCTAATTATATGCCGAGCTGGCTTGTTCCGTATTTTGGTTTGTTTTTAGGTGCACTCATATTCTTTTTTATTAGTCTATTTATTGCTGATTATATCGTTGGTTTTTTAGTTTTTATCGAGGAAAAATTAGTCAAAGTTCCAGTTGCCGACTTATTGTTCGGTAGTATCGGACTCGTCGTTGGATTGCTCATCGCATTCTTGATCAACACGTTTGTCCAAGGTTTGGGCATTCCTGTGATTTCCGGTGTACTACCCGTTTTCTTGTCTATCATTTTGGCGTATTTAGGTTTTCAGGTTGGGTTTAAGCGTCGAAATGAATTTGCAGGTCTATTATCTAAAAAAGAGCCGGAAGAGAAAGAGAAGGCTACCGAGGAAAAAGTGAATGATCAACAAGTCAAACCGAAAATTCTTGATACGAGTGTAATTATTGATGGTAGAATCGCTGATATTTGTGAGACGAAATTCTTGGAAGGAACAATCATGATTCCGCGTTTTGTCTTGGAAGAGTTACAACATATCGCAGATTCATCTGATTTGTTAAAGCGTAATCGTGGCCGTAGAGGGTTGGATATTTTAAACCGGCTTCAAAAAGAACTGCCGGTTGATGTGCAATTTTATGAAGGTGACTTTGATGATATCCAAGAAGTAGATAGCAAGCTTGTGAAACTGACAAAACTTTTGGATGGTATTTTAGTGACGAATGATTATAATTTAAATAAGGTTTCTGAGTTTCAAAATGTGAGTGTGTTGAATATCAATGATCTTGCAAATGCAGTGAAACCAATCGTGTTACCTGGTGAAAAAATGCAAGTACATGTCATTAAGGCAGGAAAAGAAGAAGAGCAAGGTGTTGCCTACTTGGATGATGGGACGATGATTGTCATTGAAGAAGGCAAGAATTTTATCGGGAAAACAATCAAAGTGATTGTTACCAGCGTCTTGCAAACTTCTGCAGGCAGAATGATCTTTGCCAAACCGAAAGCTTTTGAGCAAGCCCAATAATAAAAACAATGTTCGAAAAGGTTGGCTCTAAGCTTCTATACGAAGCGATGAAAGCCAACCTTTTGTTAGAAAAGAAACACCAACGATTTCGGTCAATTAACTGCCAATCGGCTAAAGCATATGCACAAACTCGAATAGGGGTTCACTTACAGTATGAATTCAACCAGAATGCAGGAGGATCTTATGGAATCATATCAAGTCATTATATTGGCAGCTGGTCAAGGGAAGAGGATGAAGGCAAACATCAACAAGCAATTTATTACCATTGGTTCAGAGCCATTGCTCGCACATACAATCGCTGTTTTCGAACAAGACGATTGGTGTGATTCGATTTATTTGGTGATTCAAGAAATGGATCGGGAAATGATTGAATCCGTTGTAGCGGAAAAACAATTTTCAAAAGTAAAGAAGTGCGTAACGGGTGGAAAAGAGCGCCAAGACAGCGTGCGTTTAGGGTTGGAAGCGGTTGATCCATCCAAAATCACAATGATTCACGACGGTGCAAGACCGTTCGTGACTCAGGATGAGCTTCATCGATTACATAAAGCAACACAAAATACAGGCGCTGCCTTTTTGGCTGTTCCTGTTACGGATACGATCAAGCAATTTGATGGGGACCGTGTAAAAACGTTGAAGCGAAGCGAACTATTTGCCGCCCAAACGCCTCAAGCTTTTCGGTACGATTTAATTCACCGTGCACATGAATGGGCGTATAACCAAGGTATACAGGCGACAGATGATGTGCAATTGCTTGAACTGATGGAACAACCGATTGAATTGGTGAAAGGGAGTTACCGGAATATGAAACTCACAACACCGGAAGATATACAAAGAGCTGAAAATATGCTACAAATAAATAGGCAATCTATACAAGAGGAGGAGCTATAATTGTTTCGGATTGGACAAGGATTTGATGTACATCAGTTTGCACCTGGTCGTCCCTGTATTATCGGTGGAGTTGAAATCCCGCACGAGCAAGGGTTGACTGGACACTCAGATGCTGATGTTTTATTACACACAATAGCAGATGCTGCACTGGGAGCAATCGGAGAGGGAGATATCGGGAAACACTTTCCTGATACAGATCCGGCATATAAAGATGCGGATTCAAAGGAATTGCTTCGTCATGTCTGGACGCTTGTGGAACAAAAAGGGTTCACTTTAGTCAATATTGATTGTACCGTTATTGCTCAAGCGCCGAAAATGGCTCCTTATATAGAGAAAATCCGTCAAGTGGTAGCTGAATTGCTGCAAGCGGAAACGAATCAAGTGAATGTGAAAGCGACGACAACTGAACAGTTAAGTTTTATTGGTAGAAAAGAAGGGATCGCCGCGCAAGCCGTGATTCTTTTGCAACAAAAATAAACAGTAGAATTTATTGATGGAGGGAGTATCATCATGTCAGCACAAGAAGTACGTGTACGCTATGCACCAAGTCCAACAGGTCATTTGCATATCGGAAATGCTCGAACAGCTTTATTTAACTATTTATACGCAAGACATACTGGCGGAAAATTCATCATCCGTATTGAAGATACCGACCAGAAGAGAAATGTCGAAGGCGGAGAGCTAAGTCAACTCAATTACTTGAAATGGCTAGGAATCGATTGGGATGAAAGTATCGACCGAGAAGGTGAATATGGTCCATACCGCCAAATGGAACGTCTGGATATTTACCGAAAATACGTAGATGAGCTATTGGAACGCGGTCTGGCTTATAAATGCTATATGACTGAAGACGAATTAGAACAAGAAAGAGAAGAACAGCGGGCGAAGGGCCAGGTACCAATGTACTCTGGTGCGCATCGTAATCTTACACGTGAAGAACAAGAGAAGTTTGAACAAGAGGGCCGCGAGCCTAGTATTCGTTTGCGTGTTCCAAGTCAAGAAACTTATACTTTTTTCGATATTGTAAAAGGAAAAATTACGTTTGAGTCAGCTGATTTTGGTGACTGGGTCATTTTGAAAAAAGATGGCACACCAACGTATAATTTTGCAGTTGCGGTTGATGACCATTTGATGAAAATTACGCATGTCCTTCGTGGTGAAGACCATATTTCCAATACGCCAAAACAGATGATGGTCTACCGTGCATTTGATTGGGAGATTCCGACCTATGCGCATATGACATTGATCGTCAACGAAGAAAGAAAGAAACTTAGCAAGCGAGATGAAAGCATTATTCAATTCATTGAGCAATACGAAGAGTTAGGTTATTTGCCTGAAGCTTTGTTTAATTTCATCACATTGCTTGGTTGGTCTCCAGTAGGAGAGGAAGAAATCTTCACACGCGAAGAGTTCATTGAAATGTTCGACCCTGAACGACTATCAACATCTCCAGCTGTTTTTGATAGCCATAAATTAAAGTGGATGAATAACCAATATATTAAATCAAGTTCATTAGACCGAGTCATTCAGTTAGCTAAACCACATTTGTTAAAAGCCGGAAAAATTGAAGAAAATGCAGATGAGGAAACTGAAAAGTGGGTCAATGAATTGATTGGCTTATACAAGGAACAGCTTAGTTACGGTGCTGAAATTGTCGAGTTGACAGAGTTATTTTTCAAGAAAGAAGCAGAATATACAGAAGAAGCGATGGATGTTCTCAGCCAAGAACATGTTCCTGAAATGCTTGCGAACTTTAAAACACAGCTGGACGGGTTAGAAACTTTCGAAGCGGATGATATTAAAGCCGCCATCAAAGCAACGCAAAAAGATACAGGTAACAAAGGCAAGAAGTTGTTCATGCCAATACGGGTCGCAACAACAGCCGAAACACACGGACCAGAATTGCCACAGGCGATCCACTTACTTGGAAAAGAAACGGTCATCCATCGATTAGGGAAGTTAATTGATGAGTTAAATAATTCGTAACAACAATGGTTTTTTGTATATAATAACAATATATCAATGAATAAAAACGTGGATGAGGAAAAGTAGCCGATTGAAAGGATCACAGAGAGAGCTGTATAGGTGAGAGCAGCTTTCCGGACAATCGGTGAAATGCCCCTCGGAGTTCCTTTTCTGAAATACAGTAAGAAAAAGGCGAGTAGCGATCGTTATCCGTTTAAGCGAAAGGTGTTCGATGCCTTTAAGCAGAGTGGAACCGCGTAAATATACGCCTCTGTCTATTGAGTGATAGACAGAGGCTTTTTGTATTCAGTGGTTTTCGGAGAACAACCGAATATACACTTTCGAAAACCACAATTGACCAAGAAAACTGCCATCTACCAGTAAAGCATCATTCGTGTTGAGGAAGATTGAAGCATTCAAGGGAGGAGGATGGATGTGGGAAAGTTTTTTAGTCTGTTGAAAGATGATGTAAAAGTAGTCTTTGACCAGGACCCAGCGGCAAGAAATACATTCGAAGTTGTGTTGACGTATTCTGGCGTGCATGCCGTTTGGGCACACCGATTTGCACATGGCTTTCATAAACGGAATATGAAATTTATAGCCCGTGTTATTTCACAAATCAGTCGTTTTTTCACGGGAATTGAAATTCATCCAGGAGCCAAAATTGGACGTCGCTTTTTCATCGACCATGGAATGGCGGTCGTCATCGGTGAAACGTGTGAAATTGGTGATAATGTAACGATATATCAAGGAGTAACACTTGGTGGAACAGGTAAAGAGAAAGGAAAAAGACACCCGACACTTAAGGATAATGTGCTTGTTGCAACAGGAGCGAAAGTGTTAGGCTCCATTACGATTGAAGAGCATTCAAAAATTGGTGCAGGGTCCGTTGTATTGAAAGATGTGCCAAAGCATTCAACCGTCGTCGGCATACCTGGACGCGTCGTTGTCCAGAATGGTGTGAAAGTGAAAAAGAATTTAGATCATCATAAAATGCCGGACCCGGTGCAAGAACATTGCAACCGTTTGGAAGGAAGAATCAAGGAATTGGAGAAAGAATTGGCGAAGCTGAAAGGAGTGTCTGTGCATGACGATTAAATTATACAATTCATTAACGAGACAAAAAGAGGAATTTAAACCGATTGAAGAAGGTAAAGTAAAAATGTATGTGTGTGGGCCGACTGTTTATAACTATATTCATATCGGGAATGCGCGTCCAGCTATCGTCTTTGATACAGTTCGCCGTTTCTTGGAGTATGTCGGCTATGATGTAGAGTACGTATTAAACTTTACGGATGTCGACGATAAATTAATCAAGGCGGCTAATGAATTAGGCGAGGAAGTTCCAGACATTGCTGAGCGTTTTATTAAAGCCTATAAAGAGGATGTTTCCAAGCTTCATGTGCAAGAAGCTGTTCATCATCCGCGGGTTACAGAATCCATGGAAGACATCATCGCTTTCATCGAAGGGTTGATTGAAAAAGACTATGCTTATGAAGTGGATGGAGACGTCTATTATCGTACGAGAAAATTTGAAAATTACGGAAAGCTATCTCATCAATCCATAGACGAACTTCGTTCAGGAGCGAGAATACAAGTTGGAGAGAAAAAAGACGATCCTCTTGATTTTGCTTTATGGAAAAACGCAAAGGGTGGAGAAATTTCTTGGGAAAGCCCTTGGGGAGAAGGAAGACCAGGGTGGCATATCGAATGTTCAGCTATGGCGAAAAAATATTTAGGTGAAACGATCGATATCCATGCGGGTGGTCAAGACCTTACTTTCCCACACCATGAAAATGAAATCGCCCAGTCTGAAGCGAACAATGACAAAACGTTCGCAAACTATTGGATTCACAACGGTTATATTCAAATTGAAAATGAAAAAATGTCCAAATCGCTAGGTAATTTCATTTTAGTGAAAGACATCGTTGAACAGTTCGATCCGAACATTATCCGATTTTTCATGCTAAGTGTCCATTACCGAAATCCAATTAATTTCAGCCAAGCCGTGATCGAAAATACACAAAATAGCTTTGATCGCATCCAAACAGCTTATCAAAATCTGTTGTATAGAAAAGAAACGAGCGTGGACTTAACGGATAATCAAGCGCAGTGGATGGATTCTATTGATGCACACCGGTCAAAGTTCATTCAAGAGATGAATGATGACTTCAATACAGCCAATGCCATTTCGGTTCTTTTTGAATTGGCGAAAGACGCAAATCGTTATTTGGAGAATAAACAGACAGATACAACAGTCATTGATGTCTTTATAGAGTTGTTTGAAGAAATTACGGGAGTACTCGGGTTGAAATTGGAAACAGAAGAGCTGCTTGACGAGGAGATTGAACAATTGATCGAAGAACGTGTTCAAGCAAGAAAAGACCGGAACTTCAGTCGCGCAGATGAGATTCGCGATCTTTTGGATGAAAAAGGCATTATATTAGAGGATACGCCACAAGGCACTCGATGGAAGCGGAAGTGAATGTATGACTGAACCATTTCAAATGAAAAGCTTGGCACTTGCCTACATGGGCGATGCCATCTATGAAGTTTACATCCGAGCTTATTTAATTGAAAAAGGAGAGGTGAAGCCACAAAAGCTTCACCAATCCGCCATTTCATTTGTTGCAGCAACAGCACAAGCATCTACGGTGAAAAGCTGGCTCGATGATGGGTTTTTAACGGAGACAGAAGAAGCCATCGTGCGTAGAGGAAGAAATGCAAAGTCGAACAAACCGAAAAGCACAGACGTACAGACGTATCGGCTTAGCACCGCTTTTGAAGCGTTACTTGGCTATTTATATTTAAATCAGGAGACAGATCGACTGGAACAATTGATTTCCATGGCGATTATGGACGCTGAAGAAAGGAGATCGTAAAGTGAGTGAAGAGTGGATCGTTGGAAGAAATGCTGTATTAGAAACGTTGAAATCTGGACGGGCGATTAACAAAGTATTAATTCTTGAGTCTATGAAGCCCGCTGCCCAAGGTGAACTCATTCAGGCAGCGAAGAAAGCGAACATTCATGTACAAAAAGTACCGAGAAATAAACTTGACCAATTGGGTGATCATCATCAAGGGGTCGCTGCTTCTGTTGCTGCGTATGATTATCTAGAACTTGAAGATTTACTCAATATTCCGGCGAAAAAAAACGAGACTCCCTTTTTTGTCCTGCTGGATGAGTTGGAAGATCCACATAATTTAGGTTCGATTATGCGGACAGCTGATGCGATTGGTGTACATGGGATCATCATTCCGAAGAGACGCTCCGTGCAACTGACGCAAACCGTTGCGAAAGCTTCTACCGGAGCGATTGAATACGTCCCTGTTGCACGAGTAACAAACATGGCTCAAACGATTGAGCGGCTGAAAGAAGAGAATATTTGGATCATTGGAACAGACGCTTCAGCTTCCGAGGACTATCGGCAAGGAGCATATGACATGCCGCTAGGTCTTGTGATTGGCAGTGAAGGAAAAGGAATTAGCCGGTTGGCAGCCAAAAAATGCGATTGGCACATTCGTCTGCCGATGGTTGGTCATGTGACATCATTGAATGCATCTGTTTCGGCAAGTTTGCTCATGTATGAAGTCTACCGAAAACGGAATCCGTTGGGTGGTTGATTCATGATTGTTCTCATTGTCGACGGTTACAACATGATTGGTGATTGGCCTGTGCTAAAAGAATTGAAAGAAAAGAGCTTGGAAGAAGCACGGTCGAAGTTAGTTGAGTTAATGGCAGAATACCAAGCTTATATGGATTATCGAATTATTGTCGTGTTCGACGCTTATAATGTTCATGGGCCAGAAAGTCGGGAAACGTTCAAAAAAATTCAACTGGTTTACACGAAAGAAAATGAAACGGCTGACGAAACAATTGAAAAATTGATTAAAGAAGTGAAGAACGTCAAAACGAAAGTATATGTTGCAACATCTGATTTTCAAGAACAGTGGACTGTTTTTTCACAAGGAGCCCTGCGCAAGTCTGCTCGAGAGTTGTTTTTAGAAATTCAACGAATGAAAAAAGATATCCAAATCGATCTGAAAAACAATCAAAAATCAGCACCAAAGCACAAAATTTCATTTGACCAGGACATTCGATCGAAACTTGAAAAAATGAGGAGAGGAAGAAAATAATTCAAACAATAGTTGACTGAAAATTCACAAATCCTGTATAATAATGTTGTATTCTTATATCTGTTATCATTCAGGAGGAGCTAACGTGATCACTAAGGCAGAAATGAAAATGAAACAGGACATGATGGAGTCGGAAGATGAACGTCTCGTAGAACAAGTTCAGCAGGGGGATGGGCAAGCCTTGAATCAACTGATTCTGAAATACAAAGGTTTTGTCCGCGGAAAAGCACGTACATATTTTTTAATTGGCGCAGATCGGGAAGACATCATTCAAGAAGGGATGATCGGTTTATATAAAGCGATCCGTGATTACCGACCGGACAAGCTTTCATCTTTCAAGATGTTTGCGGAGCTTTGTGTAACACGCCAGATTATTACGGCAATCAAAACGGCCACCCGACAAAAACATATTCCACTGAACTCCTATGTCTCGTTAGACAAACCTATTTATGATGAAGAATCTGACCGTACATTGATAGATATCATTGCGGAAGATGAATTAGGCGATCCGGAGAAGCTACTGATCAACCGTGAAAAAAATGGTGATATGGAAATCAAAATGCGTGAAGTATTAAGTGAGCTGGAACAGGAAGTTCTCAATCTTTATCTAGATGGGTGTTCTTATCAAGAGATTTCCCTAAAACTGAACCGTCACGTAAAATCGATCGACAATGCTCTCCAGAGGGTGAAAAGAAAGTTAGAACGTTACTTGCAAGTGAGCGAGATCACGCTCTAAACAATATTTGACACGCCCTTACCCACGTGGTAAGTTTATTGGGTATGAATGAAATCGGATTGAGGTTAATTTATGAGGAAAAAAGCTGTACTGGCATGTTCGGTTTGCCAGTCGCGTAATTATACAACGGACAAAAAAACTAGTTCTAGTGAGCGGATTGAAATAAAAAAGTTTTGTAAAACGTGTGGGAGTCATACGTTGCATCGAGAGACGAAATAGTGTGCAGCAAGGTAAGGGGGATGTAAATGGTCAAGTTCTTGAAAGATGTCAATCGAGAAATGCGGAAAGTATCGTGGCCTAAAGGAAATGAGTTGACCCGATATACCATTATTGTATTGGTGACTGTTATTTTCTTTGGTGTCTTTTTCACTGTGACTGATTTAGTTTTATCTCAAATTTTAGAGCTCTTCTAATTCAATGGTTTAACGATAGAATGTTGTGCTATAATAGTTAGTGAAATAAAACCCGCTTGCCGGGTTTTTTATTATACATTTTTTTACATGATAACGTATCATTCAAACAACAAGAAGAGAGTTCGGGCTGCTAGAAGCTTCTAGAATCTCTTTGATTTTTTATGTGGCAATAGATTGCGATAATTGACAATCGATCGGGTTAACGAATAGGAGGGAAAGGCGAAAAGCCTATCATTATGGAGAAAAATTGGTATGTGGTTCATACGTATTCTGGCTATGAAAACAAAGTAAAATTAAATTTGGAAAAACGAATCGAATCTATGGGCATGGAAGATAAGATTTTCCGAGTGATCGTTCCAGAAGAGGAAGAAACAGAAGTCAAAAATGGCAAAAGAAAGACATCTTTAAAGAAGGTGTTTCCTGGGTACGTTTTGACAGAAATGATTATGACGGATGATTCATGGTTTGTCGTCAGAAATACACCTGGCGTTACAGGGTTCGTCGGTTCAACAGGTGCTGGACAAAAGCCGACACCATTATTGCCGGAAGAATCCGAGCGAATCTTAAAGCGTATGGGTGTCAAAGAGCAAGTGCCTGAAATTGATTTTGAACTGAAAGAGACAGTGCGAGTGACAGAAGGTCCATTCGCGAATTTCACTGGTACAATCGAGAATATTGATACAGATAAACTGAAGGTTAAAGTGCATGTCAACATGTTCGGTAGAGAAACACCTGTCGAATTAGACTTTAATCAGATTGAAAAAATATAACAAACTTCTTGCATTCATAGTCGAAAAATGCTAAGATTTTTATGTTTCTCATGGCCTTATGGGCTAATGATAAAAATGAGTGGGAGGGGCAAGCCCCAATTACCACATCACGGACTTTAAGGAGGTGTGTCTCGTGGCTAAAAAAGTAGTTAACGTTATTAAACTTCAAATTCCAGCAGGTAAAGCAAACCCTGCACCGCCAGTCGGTCCTGCATTGGGTCAAGCTGGTATCAATATCATGGGGTTCTGTAAGGAATTTAACGCGCAAACACAAGATGAAGCTGGCATGATTATTCCGGTTGAAATTTCTGTTTTTGAAGATCGTTCATTTACTTTCATAACAAAAACTCCACCGGCTGCTGTGCTTCTTAAGAAAGCGGCAGGAATTGAATCCGGTTCTGGTGAACCAAACCGTAATAAGGTCGCAACAGTTAAACGCGATCAAGTACGCGAAATTGCTGAAACAAAAATGCAGGATTTAAACGCTGCTGATGTGGATGCTGCTGTACGTATGGTAGAAGGTACTGCCCGCAGCATGGGTGTTACGATTGAAGACTAATGTCAATGCTATGAAAGGTTGCGGATGAATACTTTCGCAACCTTTATTACAGGTTAACAAAAGTCCAGTAGAGACGACTGTCTTTACCCGAAGACTTACTTTGGTAAGTTTTCGAAAGTGGGAGGTTTAACCGTTAAAACCACAAAGAGGAGGAAAATATAATGGCTAAAAAAGGTAAAAAATATAGCGAAGCACTTAAATTAGTTGATCGTTCAAAAAGCTATGATTCTAAAGAAGCTATTGAGCTTGTGAAAAAAGCATCTACAGCTAAGTTCGATGAAACAGTTGAAGCTGCTTTCCGTTTGGGTGTCGACCCAAAGAAAGCTGACCAACAAATCCGTGGTGCAATGGTATTGCCACACGGTACAGGTAAAACACAACGTGTACTTGTCTTCGCAAAAGGGGACAAAGCAAAAGAGGCTGAAGCGGCAGGCGCTGACTATGTAGGTGACCAAGAATACATCAGCAAAATCAACGAAGGTTGGTTTGACTTTGATGTAATCGTTGCGACACCGGATATGATGGCAGAAGTCGGAAAGCTCGGACGTGTGCTTGGACCAAAAGGTTTAATGCCTAACCCGAAAACAGGCACTGTCACTTTTGAAGTTGAAAAAGCCGTTCAGGAAATTAAAGCGGGTAAAGTTGAGTACCGTGTTGATAAAGCCGGTAACATTCACGTTCCGATCGGTAAAGTTTCTTTCGAAGACAACCAGTTGGTAGAGAACTTTGCTGCAATCACTGAAACGCTAGTGAAAGCAAAACCTCAAGCTTCAAAAGGTAAATATATGCGTAATGCTGCCATCTCATCAACAATGGGACCTGGTGTACGCGTAGATGTATCAAGTTTCACCAATTAATCATGAAATCATTGACTTTTTGATAAATGGCATATATACTATGTCTTGTCAATTAAATAAATGAGTTATACCGTAGACAGCAGGAGCAATCCAATTGCTTAAACAAGTCCTGCCGAGGTGTGTGATCGTTGCATTCAATCCCCATCTAAATGTGGATTGAATCGTAAATGTGTAAACAATCATGCTCCCATGTCTACATGGGAGCTTTTTTAATGGATAAAAGTGATTGACACGCTCACGGTATGAGGAATCAATTTTCAATTAGGAGGTGGAACGATGAGCTCAATTATCGAGCAAAAGAAACAGCACGTGGAAGAAATTGCTGAAAAGTTTTCAAATGCAAAAACAGCTGTATTAGTTGATTATCGTGGATTGAATGTTGAAGAAGTCACTGAACTTCGTAAACAATTGAGAGAAGCGGGCGTTGAATATAAAGTGTATAAAAACACAATGACACGCCGTGCAACTGAAAAAGCAGGCTTTGAAGAACTACACGAAGTTTTAGTTGGACCGACAGCCATCGCTTTCTCTGAAGAGGATGCAGTTGCACCAGCTAAAGTGATCGGTGGATTTGCGAAAGAGCACGAAGCTTTGGAAATCAAGGGTGGCATTGTTGAAGGAAACGTTGCAACGCTTGAACAAATCAAAGAACTTTCCGAACTACCATCTCACGACGGGCTTCTATCTATGCTTTTAAGCGTACTACAAGCTCCAGTCAGAAACTTTGCATACGCAACAAAAGCGATTGCAGAGCAAAAAGAAGAAGAAGGTGCCTAAACAGAAGCGCCTAATCATATAGACGTTAATAAAAAATACTAAGGAGGATTTAACATGTCTAAAGATCAAATCATTGATGCGATTAAAGAAATGTCCGTTCTAGAATTGAACGATTTAGTAAAAGCTATTGAGGAAGAATTCGGTGTTACAGCTGCTGCGCCAGTAGCAGTCGGTGGCGGTGCTGCAGAGGAAGCTGCTGAAGAGAAAACTGAATTTGATGTTGTACTTGAAGATGCAGGTTCTTCTAAAATCAAAGTTGTTAAAGCGGTTCGTGAAATCACAGGTCTCGGCTTGAAAGATGCGAAAGAGGTTGTTGACAACGCACCAGGCGCTATCAAAGAAGGCGTTGCTAAAGAAGAAGCTGAAGAAATGAAAACAAAACTAGAAGAAGTTGGCGCGAAAATCGAACTTAAATAGTCAACAAACTCCAATAAGCTCGCTGAACCAGTTCAGCGAGCTTGATTTTTAATTGATTGAATGGATTCAATCTTAATACTTACCAGATGAATTTTTTTCAATTATCCAATGAAGGTGGTCGGTTGAATGAGCGAGCACTATTATGAACGTCACCCCACAAGTGAAAGCAACCCTACTTTTTTCAACGCAATATTGAACACGTTCACATTTACTTTCCAAACAGATGATGGTGTATTTTCCAAAAAGCAAATTGATTATGGTACAAAAGCATTGTTGGCGCAATTTAAGCAACCGAAAGTCATGGGTGAATTTTTGGATGTCGGTTGTGGTTATGGCCCGATCGGAATCACTCTAGCAAAACAATTCCCCGAACGGTCGATTGTGATGGTTGACGTGAATGAGCGTGCGATTCACTTGGCACAAGAGAATATTGAATTAAATGATCTGGAGAATGCGAAGGTCCGGTTTAGCGATGGGTTGTCTACTGTCAAAGATGAACAATTTGCTTCAGTTGTTACGAACCCGCCATTTCGAGCAGGCAAGAAAGTAGTTCATCAAATCATGGAAGAAAGCTTCGATGTATTAAAGCCCGGGGGCGAATTATGGGTAGTGGTACAGAAAAAACAAGGAGCACCTTCATTAAAGAATAAGCTGGAATCATTATTCTCACAAGTGGAGACAGTCAACAAAGACAAAGGGTACTACATTTTGCGTGCCAAAAAGTTTGACTAGGAATCATACGGTGTGATAATATTAAAAAATGCCAATAGAATTGTTTTTCTGTCAAGTGTTTTTTGAAAAATACTGACTAAAGCAATCTGAATGGTGAAAAACGCAGATGAAGTTACGATTATACAGTTCTGATGTATAATATTCTTTAGAGAAGCCGATAATGGTACCGTTCATTAAACATGAATTGAGGTCTTAATGGTACATGACACTTTATCTATTAACTTATAATTTCATAACTTGACATTCTCTATGAATGTTCAAATAGATGCTTGCATAAGGCCTTTTAAAGCAAGCAAGTTCGGCATGCATTCTTGTCGGACCATTTTTATTTTTACTTAAGCTCTTTCTGAAGGATCCTCTCCGGTGAATGTGGAGGTTCATCAGTTAGGATGGAAGAGCCCTTTCTTTTAAATCTGGTAGTTGAGGGGTGAAGCAGTTGTTAGGTCAACTAGTCCAATATGGTCGACACCGCCAGCGTAGAAGTTACGCGCGAATTAGTGAAGTTCAAGAGCTTCCTAACTTAATTGAAATTCAAACCGCTTCGTATGATTGGTTTTTAGAAGAAGGTTTGAAAGAAATGTTCAGAGATATTTCACCGATTGAAGATTTCACCGGTAATTTATCTTTGGAGTTTGTGGATTATAGTTTAGGTGAGCCTAAATATCCATTGGGTGAAGCGAAAGAAAGAGACGTGACATATAACGCCCCATTGCGGGTGAAGGTTCGTCTATTGAACAAAGAATCTGGAGAAGTGAAAGAACAAGAGGTCTTTATGGGTGATTTCCCATTAATGACTGAAAACGGCACATTTATCATCAATGGTGCAGAACGTGTTATCGTTTCCCAACTTGTGCGTTCGCCAAGCGTTTATTTCAATGACAAAATTGATAAAAACGGTCGCAAAGGTTACACATCAACCGTTATTCCAAGCCGTGGTGCATGGTTGGAAATGGAGACGGACGCGAAGAATGTTGTTCATGTGCGAATTGACCGAACCCGCAAATTGCCGATTACGGTCCTATTGCGTGCACTTGGATTCAGCTCAGATGAAGAAATTATCGATCTGATCGGTGATAACGAGTATCTACGCAATACGTTAGATAAAGACAACACTGAAGACAGCGACAAAGCGTTAATAGAAATTTATGAAAGATTACGTCCTGGAGAGCCACCGACTGCTGAAAACGCACGCAGTTTATTGTTCTCTCGCTTTTTTGACCCGAAACGCTATGATTTAGCACGGGTAGGACGTTATAAAATGAATAAAAAGCTTCATATTAAAAATCGTTTATTCAACCAAGTGTTGGCTGAAACGATTGCAGATGAAGAAACAGGTGAAGTGCTCGCTCGAAAAGGCGACAAGTTGAACCGTCGTCTCTTGGATCAATTGATTCCTTATTTAGAGAAGGAAGAAGATCCAGTTGGTGAGAAAATCTTGGAGCCACAGGACGGCGTGCTGGATGAACCGGTCAAAGTCCAATCCATTAAAATTTTCGATCCGACCGACCCAGAGGGCGAAAGAACATTAAATGTGGTAAGTAATGGAAATGTCAGCCAAGACATTAAACATATTACGTACGAAGACATTTTAGCTTCCATCAATTATTTCTTTAATATCTTGCATGAAGTCGGAAACACAGACGACATTGACCATTTAGGGAATCGTCGTTTGCGTTCTGTTGGCGAACTGCTTCAAAACCAGTTCCGAATCGGTTTATCAAGAATGGAACGTGTTGTTCGTGAGCGAATGTCCATTCAAGATAGTGAGTCGATCACGCCACAGCAGTTGATCAATATCCGACCAGTTATTGCGTCCATTAAAGAGTTCTTTGGAAGTTCTCAGTTATCGCAGTTTATGTATCAAACAAACCCATTGGCTGAATTGACGCATAAACGACGTCTTTCGGCGTTAGGGCCTGGTGGTTTGACGCGTGAACGTGCTGGTTTTGAAGTACGTGACGTTCACTATTCTCACTATGGTCGTATGTGTCCGATTGAAACGCCAGAAGGTCCGAATATTGGGTTGATTAACTCATTGTCCTCCTTTGCGCGTGTGAATCCGTTTGGTTTCATCGAAACACCATATCGAAGAGTCGATCATGACACAGGGATAGTTACTATGAAGACTGACTATCTAACAGCAGACGAAGAAGATAACTACATCGTTGCGCAAGCAAACGCACCATTGAACGATGATGGAACGTTCCAGAATGAAGAAGTCATTGCTCGTTTCCGTGGTGAAAACATAGTGGTCGACCGTGATCAAATCGACTATATGGACGTTTCACCAAAACAAGTTGTATCAGCTGCGACAGCCTGTATTCCATTCCTGGAAAACGATGACTCAAACCGTGCCTTGATGGGTGCAAACATGCAACGTCAGGCTGTTCCATTGCTAAGCGCTGAAGCACCTTTAGTCGGAACAGGTATGGAATATGTATCTGGAAAAGACTCCGGGGCTGCCGTCATCAATAAGTATGATGGAATTGTTGAAAAAGTAGATGCGAAAGATATTTACGTTCGTCGTATTTCTGAAGTGGACGGTAAAGAAGTAGAAGGCGATTTAGATCATTATCGCTTACAGAAATTCATCCGTTCTAACCAAGGAACTTGTTACAATCAAAAGCCGATTGTCTCTAAAGGCGACCGCGTCGTAAAAGGTGAAATCCTTGCTGATGGTCCATCCATGGACAATGGTGAACTGGCACTCGGTCGAAATGCTCTAGTCGCATTTATGACATGGGATGGATATAACTACGAGGATGCGGTCATCATGAGTGAACGCTTCGTGAAGGACGACGTATTTACTTCGATTCATATTGAAGAGTTTGAATCGGAGGCTAGAGATACCAAGCTTGGACCGGAGGAAATCACTCGTGATATTCCGAACGTTGGAGATGAAGCACTGAAAAACTTGGATGAAGACGGAATTATCCGCGTCGGTGCTGAAGTTATTGATGGCGATATCCTCGTTGGAAAAGTAACACCAAAAGGAATGACAGAGCTATCTGCTGAAGAGCGATTACTACATGCCATCTTTGGAGAAAAAGCTCGTGAAGTTCGTGACACGTCACTACGTGTGCCGAATGGCGGTGGCGGAATCGTTCATGATGTGAAAGTGTTTAACCGTGAAGACGGTGATGAACTTTCTCCAGGTGTGAACAAACTCGTTCGGGTGTATATCGTTCAGAAACGGAAGATTTCAGAAGGGGATAAAATGGCCGGTAGACATGGTAACAAAGGTGTTATTTCCAAAATTCTACCTGAAGAAGATATGCCATTCATGCCAGATGGCACCCCGGTAGACGTTATGTTGAACCCACTTGGTGTACCATCGCGTATGAATATCGGTCAGGTTCTTGAGCTTCACTTAGGAATGGCTGCTCGAGAAATGAACATCCATGTTGCGACCCCGGTATTCGACGGAGCAAATGAAGAAGATGTATGGGAAACCATGACAGAAGCCGGCCTTTCCAGGGACGGAAAAACAGTTCTTTATGACGGTCGTACTGGTGAAGCATTTGATAACCGTGTTTCTGTCGGAGTCATGTACTTGATTAAACTTGAGCACATGGTAGATGACAAATTGCACGCTCGTTCCACTGGACCATATTCCTTGGTCACACAGCAACCACTTGGTGGTAAGGCGCAATTTGGTGGACAGCGTTTCGGTGAGATGGAAGTTTGGGCATTAGAAGCATATGGTGCCGCATACACACTACAAGAAATCTTGACCGTTAAATCCGATGACGTCGTTGGTCGTGTACAGACATACGAAGCGATTGTCAAAGGTGAAAATCTACCAGAACCAGGTGTACCAGAATCCTTCCGTGTCTTGATCAAAGAGCTTCAAAGTCTTGGAATGGATGTCAAGATGCTGACAGATGAGCAAAATGAAATCGACATGAGAGATTTAGAAGATGATGAGCAAGCTGGCGAACAGCTGAATGTCGATATAGAGCATAAAGAAACGTCAGATGAATAAAGCCAGAAGATAAAACCCACCTATCGTAGGATAAAATAAGGGAGGTAGGCTCCTTGATTGATGTCAATAAATTTGAGTTTATGAAAATTGGTTTAGCCTCACCGAATAAGATCCGTTCTTGGTCTTACGGTGAAGTGAAAAAACCAGAAACAATTAACTATCGTACACTAAAGCCTGAAAAGGACGGTCTTTTCTGTGAGCGAATTTTTGGGCCGACAAAAGATTGGGAATGTCATTGTGGAAAATACAAACGAGTTCGCTATAAAGGTGTCGTTTGTGACCGCTGTGGCGTTGAAGTTACAAAATCAAAAGTACGAAGAGAGCGCATGGGGCATATTGAGTTAGCTGCCCCTGTCTCTCACATTTGGTATTTCAAAGGAATTCCAAGCCGTATGGGTCTTGTGTTGGACCTATCTCCACGTGCTTTGGAAGAAATTATTTACTTTGCTTCTTATGTTGTCACAGAGCCAGGTGATACACCTCTCGAAAAGAAACAGTTGCTTTCAGAAAGAGAATATCGCACTTATTATGATAAGTACGGTAAGATCTTTAAGGCACAGATGGGTGCGGAAGCCATCCGTAAACTTCTTCAAGATATCGATCTGGAGAAGGAAGTTCATGACTTAAAAGAAGAGTTGAAAACAGCGCAAGGTCAAAGACGTACGAGAGCCATCAAGCGATTAGAAGTTCTTGAATCATTCCGTAATTCAGGAAACGATCCATCCTGGATGATTTTGGATGTCTTACCGATCATACCACCGGAACTACGTCCAATGGTTCAGTTGGATGGTGGCCGATTTGCGACGTCTGACTTAAACGATTTATACCGCCGGGTTATTAACCGGAACAACCGTTTGAAAAGATTGTTAGATCTTGGTGCTCCATCTATTATCGTTCAAAACGAAAAACGGATGCTCCAAGAATCGGTGGATGCCCTCGTTGATAATGGTCGTCGCGGTCGCCCGGTTACTGGACCAGGAAACCGTCCGTTAAAATCTCTCTCTCATATGTTGAAAGGGAAGCAAGGGCGTTTCCGTCAAAACTTGTTAGGTAAACGTGTTGACTATTCCGGACGTTCGGTAATCGTCGTTGGTCCGAACTTGAAGATGTATGAGTGTGGCTTGCCGAAAGAAATGGCGATTGAATTATTCAAACCATTTGTTATGCGTGAACTCGTCAAACGTGGGTTGGCTCACAACATTAAGTCAGCAAAACGAAACATTGAACGTTTACGTCCAGAGATCTGGGGCGTGTTAGAAGATGTAATCAAAGAACATCCGGTCCTATTGAACCGTGCACCGACACTGCACCGTTTAGGGATTCAAGCTTTTCAGCCGAAATTGGTTGATGGTCGTGCGATTCGATTGCACCCACTCGTTTGTACAGCTTATAACGCTGACTTTGATGGGGACCAAATGGCTGTTCACGTGCCGCTTTCACCGGAAGCACAAGCAGAAGCGAGAATTCTTATGCTTGCAGCGCACAACATCTTGAATCCAAAAGACGGAAAACCAGTCGTTACACCATCTCAAGACATGGTATTAGGAAACTACTACTTGACGCTTGAGAGAGAAAACGCACTTGGTGAAGGTTTTGTATTTGGTAATGCAGATGAAGCAAGACTCGCTTATGATAACGGGTATGTTCATTTACACAGCCGGATTGCAATTGATGCAGGTTCATTGAAGAACCCTAAGTTCACGGAAGAGCAAAACAAGAAGTTGTTGCTGACAACAGTCGGTAAAATAATTTTCAATGATATTTTGCCGCCGACGTTCCCTTACATGAATGAACCGACAAAATCGAATCTACATGATGGTCTTGAGGATCATCACTTTATCGGTAAAGATGCAAATGTAAAGGAAGCACTAGCAGAACGCGAACTGAACTTACCATTCAAAAAAGGTATTCTGGGAGATATCATCGCAGAAGTCTTTAAGTTTTATAAACTCTCTGAGACGTCTAAGATGCTTGACCGTATGAAAGACTTAGGCTTTAAGTATTCTACGAAAGCCGGACTTACCATTGGAGTTTCAGATATCGTTGTCCTGGCAGATAAAAATGAAATCTTGGATGAAGCACAAGGAAAAGTAGATAACGTACAAAAGCAGTTCAAGCGTGGTTTGATCACGGATGGCGAACGTTATGATCGCGTCATTCAAATTTGGACAGATGCCAAAGATGTCATTCAAGAAAAATTAATGAAGTCCTTGGAACCATTAAACCCGATCTTTATGATGAGTGATTCGGGTGCACGTGGTAACCCATCTAACTTCACGCAGCTCGCGGGTATGCGTGGTCTGATGGCTAACCCATCTGGACGAATTATCGAACTCCCGATCAAATCGAGCTTCCGTGAAGGACTAACGGTCTTGGAGTACTTTATTTCCACGCACGGTGCACGTAAAGGTCTTGCGGATACCGCGCTGAAAACAGCCGACTCTGGTTACTTGACACGTCGCTTAGTGGATGTTGCACAAGATGTAATCATTCGCGAAGAAGATTGTGGTACCGACCGTGGCATGACCGTTTCCACGATTCAGGAAGGAAACGAAGTCATTGTTCCTTTAGGAGATCGGTTAGTCGGAAGAACGGCGTTCAGAGCTGTGAAACACCCAGAGACGGGTGAGGTCATTGTTCAACGTAACGAATTGATCACTGAAGATATTTCCGCTGAAATTTTAGAAGCGGGCATCGAATCGGTAACAATCCGTTCTGTCTTCACATGTAACACACAGCATGGTGCTTGTAATAAGTGTTACGGACGGAATATGGCGACAGGTGACCAAGTGGATGTTGGTGAGGCAGTTGGTATCATTGCAGCTCAATCCATCGGTGAGCCAGGTACTCAGTTAACGATGCGTACCTTCCACACAGGTGGGGTTGCAGGTGACGATATCACACAAGGTTTACCGCGTATCCAAGAAGTATTTGAAGCGCGTAACCCGAAAGGTAAAGCGATCATCACAGAAATCAAGGGAACTGTAACGGATATTAATAGTGAAAAAGATAAAAAAGAAGTCATTGTACAAAACGATGTCGAAACAAAGACTTACACGACACCGTACAACGCACGCATCAAGGTAGAAGTTGGAGACGCCGTAGAATCTGGAGAGGCGTTGACGGAAGGTTCAATCGATCCGAAAGAATTGATTGTTGTCCAAGGCACACAAGGCGTACAGGAATACTTGCTCAAAGAAGTTCAAAAAGTATACCGTATGCAGGGTGTTGAAATCAGTGACAAGCATATTGAAGTCATGGTCCGTCAAATGCTTCGTAAAGTTCGAGTGAATGATGCCGGCGAAACAGAATTGCTTCCTGGTTCACTCATGGAAGTTAACCAATTCAAAGAAGCCAACCAAGAGGTGTTGTTGGAAGGTAAACAACCAGCAACAGCCAAACCAGTCATTCTTGGTATTACGAAAGCATCACTAGAAACGGATTCCTTCTTGTCTGCCGCATCTTTCCAAGAGACAACACGGATCTTGACAGATGCTGCGATCAAAGGTAAGTATGATGAATTGCTCGGACTGAAAGAGAACGTCATCATCGGTAAACTTGTCCCTGCAGGTACAGGACTACAGAGATACCGACGCTTAGAAGCTGAAAAAGATGAAGCTTTCCAAGAAACAGAAGAAGAAAACTTAGAAGAAGAAACACAAGAAATATAAAGTTTGAGGCACCTTGAAAAAGATTGAGGTTATCATTGACAACATTTTTAGACAGTGATAATATATTCAAGGTGCTTCATACTAATGTTGTTACTTTGGAGGATTACGAGAATGTCTTATGAAAAAGTAGCAGAAGCTAAAAATAGTTTAGTCATTGGAGCGAAACAAGTACAAAAAGCCATGAAAAATGGCGAAGTACAAGAGGTCGTTGTTGCAGAAAATGCTGAACGACGCGTAACAGATCATATACTGCTTACTGCTGACCAAATGAATGTACCCGTTGTGTTTGTCGACTCGATGAAACAATTGGGGAAAGCAAGCGGTATTGAAGTAGGCGCAGCTACAGTGGCAATCAAAAAATAAACTTTGCACGACCTATTCGTGTTAAGTTTTGTTTTTTGCTAAATGATGAACCACCTGGATGTGTGGGATTGCAAAACGAGATGAGAAGGGAGGAAACAACATGCCAACAATTAACCAATTGGTGCGTAAAGGACGTCAATCTAAAACAAAAGGATCCGATTCTCCGGCTCTAAATAAAGGTTTTAACTCGTTCAAGAAAAAGTTCACGGATAACAATGCTCCACAAAAACGTGGTGTATGTACACGTGTTGCTACAATGACTCCTAAAAAGCCAAACTCAGCACTTCGTAAATATGCACGTGTTCGTTTGTCTAACCAGATTGAAGTAACAGCTTACATTCCTGGAATTGGACACAACTTACAAGAACACAGTGTTGTGCTAATTCGCGGTGGCCGTGTAAAAGACTTGCCAGGTGTACGTTATCATATCGTACGTGGTGCGTTGGACACTGCCGGTGTTGAAGGACGTAAACAGAGTCGTTCCAAATATGGTGCGAAAAAAGCCAAAAAATAGGTAACCAAAATAAACACTGAGGAAAGGAGGAGTAGCTATGCCACGTAAAGGAGCCGTACCAAAAAGAGATGTGCTACCAGATCCGATTCATGAATCGAAGCTAGTAACACGTCTAATCAACCAAATCATGGTTCATGGTAAAAAAGGTGTTGCCCAGAAAATTCTTTATAATGCATTTGACCTTGTCGGTGAACGCACTGGTCAAAACCCAATGGACGTATTCGAAGAGGCAATGAAAAATGTCATGCCTGTTCTTGAAGTTCGTGCTAGACGTGTTGGTGGTTCTAACTACCAAGTACCAATGGAGGTTCGTCCAGAGCGTCGTCAAGCATTAGGTTTGCGTTTTATCGTAAACTATTCAAGACTTCGCGGTGAGAAAACCATGGAAGAGCGTCTTGCTAATGAAATCATGGATGCAGCCAACAATACAGGTGCAGCAGTGAAACGTCGTGAAGAAATGCATAAAATGGCTGAAGCCAACAAAGCATTCGCACACTATCGCTGGTAAAAATCATTTAATAAAAAAACATAGCAGTTATGCAGAAAGGAGAAATGATTATGCCAAGGGAGTTCTCCTTAGACAGATATCGTAATATCGGAATCATGGCACACATTGATGCCGGTAAAACTACTTGTACAGAAAGAATTCTTTTCTATACTGGTAGAATTCATAAACTCGGAGAAACTCACGAAGGTGCATCCCAAATGGACTGGATGGACCAGGAGCAGGAACGTGGAATCACGATTACCTCTGCTGCGACAACAGCTCAGTGGAATGACCATCGGATCAATATTATTGATACTCCAGGACACGTTGACTTTACAGTAGAAGTTGAACGTTCCCTACGTGTTCTTGATGGTGCAGTAGCACTGTTAGATGCACAGTCTGGAGTTGAGCCACAAACAGAAACCGTATGGCGCCAAGCAACAACTTATGGCGTACCGCGTGTTGTATTTATTAACAAAATGGATAAAGTGGGGGCTGACTTCCTTTATTCCGTAGGTACATTGAAAGAGAGATTGGGGGCAAATGCTCACCCAGTCCAGCTACCAATCGGTGCTGAAGACCAATTCGAAGGAATTATCGATTTGGTTGAGATGAAAGCTTATATCTATGAAGATGACCTAGGTACGAAAGCATCAAACACTGAAATTCCTGATGAATATAAAGAACAAGCGCAGGAATACCGCGATAGCCTAGTTGAAGCCATTTCAGAACTTGACGAAAACCTTATGGATAAATATTTGGAAGGTGAAGAAATCACCAAAGAAGAATTGAAAGCAGGAATTCGTCAAGCTACTGTAGACGTTGAATTCTATCCAGTATTTTGTGGATCAGCTTTTAAAAACAAAGGTGTTCAGCTTTTGCTAGATGGTGTAGTTGACTACTTGCCATCTCCATTGGATGTACCTCCAATCCAAGGTTTCGATAAGAAAACCGAGGAAACTGTTGAGCGTAAATCTGATGACAACGAGCCATTCTCAGCTTTGGCATTTAAAGTTATGACTGACCCTTATGTTGGTAAGTTGACATTCTTCCGTGTATACTCAGGAACATTGTCTAGTGGTTCATACGTTCAAAACACAATCAAAGATAAACGTGAACGTGTTGGACGTATCCTTCAGATGCACGCGAACCACAGAGAAGAAGTCGATACCGTTTATGCAGGAGATATCGCTGCAGGTGTAGGTTTGAAAGATACTGGTACAGGTGAAACACTATGTGCTGAGAAAAGTGAAGTTATCTTGGAATCAATGGACTTCCCTGATCCAGTTATCGGTGTAGCCATTGAACCAAAATCAAAATCCGACCAAGATAAAATGGGTATCGCTCTAGCGAAACTTGCTGAAGAAGATCCAACGTTCAAAACGGAAACAAATGATGAAACTGGACAAACAATCATTCACGGTATGGGTGAACTTCACCTAGATATCATCGTTGATCGTTTGAAACGTGAATTCAAAGTTGATGCACAAGTTGGTGCACCACAAGTTGCTTACCGTGAAACGTTCCGTGCTTCTGCAAATGCTGAAGGTAAGTTCGTACGTCAGTCTGGTGGACGTGGACAGTTCGGTCACGTTTGGATTAAATTCGAACCAAACGAAGAAGGAGCTGGCTTCGAATTCGTCAACAATATTGTTGGTGGGGTTGTTCCTCGTGAATATATCCCCGCTGTTCAAGCCGGAATCGAAGAATCATTGGAAAACGGTGTACTTGCCGGATATCCATTAGTCGATGTGAAAGCAACACTATACGATGGTTCTTACCACGATGTTGACTCGAACGAAACTGCCTTTAAAGTAGCGGCATCAATGGCTCTTAAAGAAGCTAAAAACAAATGTCAGCCAGTTCTATTGGAACCAATGATGAAAGTAGAAGTTGTAGTTCCTGAAGAATATATGGGCGACATCATGGGTGATGTTACTTCCCGTCGTGGCCGAGTAGAAGGAATGGGTAGCCGCGGAAACGCATCTGTCGTTAACGCATTCGTCCCACTTGCTGAAATGTTCGGTTACGCAACAGCACTTCGTTCAAACACGCAAGGACGTGGAACGTTCACTATGTACTTCGATCACTATGAAGAAGTTCCAAAATCGATTTCTGAAGAGATCATTAAGAAAAATAGTGGACAATAATTGATTTTTATCATTAAATCACTTATAAAAGTATTGTAAGTTGTTGTCTTTTGGTATAATGCCAAAAGGCAACCTGACAATATAAATATAAAAAACTTTTATTTCATTTAAGGAGGAAATATAAATGGCTAAAGAAAAATTCGACCGCTCCAAGCCCCATGTGAACATTGGTACTCTTGGACACGTTGACCACGGAAAAACTACTCTAACAGCAGCAATCACTACTGTACTTCATAAGCATTTCGGTGAAGGTTCTGCAATGGCTTATGACCAAATCGACGGTGCTCCAGAAGAAAAAGAACGTGGAATCACAATCGCGACTTCTCACGTTGAATATGAAACTGCAAACCGTCACTATGCACACGTTGACTGCCCAGGACACGCTGACTATGTTAAAAACATGATCACTGGTGCTGCTCAAATGGATGGTGCGATCCTAGTTGTATCTGCAGCTGATGGTCCAATGCCACAAACTCGTGAGCACATCTTGCTTTCTCGCCAAGTTGGCGTACCAGCATTCGTTGTATTCTTGAACAAAACTGACCAAGTTGACGACGAAGAGCTACTAGAACTAGTTGAAATGGAAGTTCGCGACCTACTAAGCGACTATGACTTCCCTGGTGACGACATTCCAGTTGCTCAAGGTTCTGCTCTTAAAGCACTAGAAGGTGACGAAGAGCACGAAAAAGCAATCCTTGACCTTATGGAAAAAGTAGACGACTACATTCCAAACCCAGAGCGTGACACTGACAAACCATTCATGATGCCTGTTGAGGACGTATTCTCAATTACTGGCCGTGGTACAGTTGCGACTGGTCGTGTAGAGCGTGGTCAAGTATCTGTTGGTGACGAAGTTGAAATCATCGGTCTTGCCGAAGAAGCTTCTAAAACAACAATCACTGGAGTTGAAATGTTCCGTAAGCTTCTAGACTATGCTGAAGCTGGAGACAACATCGGTGCGCTTCTACGTGGTGTATCCCGTGAAGAAATCAACCGTGGCCAAGTACTAGCTAAGCCTGGTTCAATCACTCCACACACAAACTTCAAAGCTGAAGTTTATGTTCTATCAAAAGACGAAGGTGGTCGTCATACACCATTCTTCTCTAACTACCGTCCACAGTTCTACTTCCGTACAACTGACGTGACTGGTGTTATCCAATTGCCAGAAGGCGTTGAAATGGTAATGCCTGGTGACAACGTTGAAATGGACGTTGAACTAATCTCCCCAATCGCGATTGAAGAAGGAACTAAATTCTCAATCCGTGAAGGTGGACGTACAGTAGGCGCTGGCGTTGTAGCGTCTATCCAAAAATAATAATTGTATATGTTACAAACACCGCTGATCCAGTTGATGGATGAGCGGTGTTTTTTTATCTTTCAATAGATAGAAGACTCCATACTCTAAAACACGAAAACGTTTTAGGAGTAGTTCAAGCTACAGTTCTCAGAAAGAAGAAAGATTGATCGCGAAGTTCTTATATAGGTTCTATACCCTCGAACGAGCCAGAAATGACCCCGGAAAGTCCTATAGGAGGGTTCTATACCCTCGAACTAGTCAGAAAAAAAGTCGGAAAGTCCTATAGGAGGGCTCTATACCCCCGAGCGAGCCAGAAATGACCCCGGAAAGTCCTATAGGAG
>NZ_VMHF01000019.1:0-2109 GCF_007559355.1 Allobacillus sp. SKP2-8
GGCGTATAGAGCCGCTCTATAGGACTTTCCTGCAGGTTTTTGTAACCGTTCGCGGGTATAGAGCTATAAAAAACCATTCCACAGTTGGCAGATATAATGCCGTATGTGGAATGGTTTTTTTATTTTTATTCAGCTAATAATTTTTCAAATTCGTCTAGTTTTGCATCGAATACATCCAATGCTTTATAAATCGGATCTTTCGTCGTCATATCGACGCCCGCTTTTTTCAATACGTCAATCGGGTCTTCGCTACGCCCTGCTTTTAAATAATCCTTATAACGTTCGACTGCAACTTCTCCCTCAGTTAAGATTTTATCAGCTAAGGTTGTTGCCGCAGCGTATCCTGTTGCATATTGATAAACATAGTAGTTCATGTAAAAATGCGGGATTCTTGCCCACTCATACCCAATTTCTTCGTCTACATGAACGTTGTTGCCGAAGTATTTTTTATTTAAATCATAATAAATAGACGTTAATTTGTCAGCTGTTAGTGCTTCACCATTTTGGTCACGTTGATGAATTTCATGCTCAAATTCAGCGAACATTGTTTGACGGAAAAATGTTGCTCGGAATCCTTCCAAGAAGTTGTTGAGCAAGTATAATTTTTTGTTCTTGTCTTCCAATGTTTTTAGCAAGTAATCATTCAATAGGGCTTCGTTTGCAGTTGATGCAACTTCAGCAACAAAGATTGAGTACGAGCCGTATCTCTTGTTTTGATTTTGATGGGTGTAATAACTGTGAAGCGAGTGGCCCAATTCATGTGCCAATGTAAACAAGTTATCGATATTGTCATTCCAATTCATCAAAATATACGGTCGTGTCAAGTAGCTTCCAGATGAATAGGCTCCACTTCGTTTCCCTTTTGTTTCTAACCAATCGATCCAGCGTTCATTATAAGCTTTTTGTAAAATGGAGTTGTATTCTTCTCCAAGTGGCTTAAGGCCTTCCAATACATGCTCTTTCGCTTCATCAATTGTCACTTCAATTTTCTCATCCACGAGCGGTGTATAAATATCATACATATGCAATTCATCTACACCTAATACTTTTTTCTTAAGATCCATAAAACGATGAAGTGATGGTAACCGATCATTGACCGCATCGACTAATTGGTCGTATACTTTTTCAGGGATATTGTTTCGGTCTAGTGATGCTGCACGAGCTGAATCATAATTGCGTGCATCCGCATAAAAGTTCGCACCTTTTACTTGGCCACTTAGTGTTGCCGCGAATGTATTTTTAAAGCTTTTATACGTGTTATGCATACCCAGGAATGCACTTTTGCGAACTTCTCGGTCCTTGGAATCAAGAAATTCCCGATAACGACCACTGGATAATTGAACTTCTTCTCCCTCTTCATTCGTAATTTTGGGCAATTCAATATCCGCATTATCCAACATACCAAATGTTTTTCCAGCTGTAGTTGAAACTTCTTGTGATTTAGCGAGCAATACTTCTTCTTTCTCGCTTAGAACATGAGGTCGAGATTTCATAATATCTCGCAATGTTTTCTCATACGTCTTCAATTCTTCATTTTGGGTTAAAAATGACTCAATTTGTTCATCAGACATTCCAAGAATCTCTGGTGTCACAAAACTGAATGCACTCATCGCTTCTGTCGCAAGACTTGCAGCTCTTGCATTTTGGTCTTGGTATTTACTATTTGTCGTATCCTGATCGGAACGCATATGTGCATAAACATATAACTTTTCCAATCGTCCATCAAACTCGTCTTCAAATTGGAATAACTTCAGTAAATTTTCTGGTGAATCTGCCAATGTCCCTTTAAATTTCTCAACCTTCTTATACTCTTCTTTCAACGCTTCAAATTCTTCTTCCCACTCTTCATCGGTTGAAAAAATGGCTTCCAGATTCCATGTCAGCTCTGTGGGAACTTCTTCTCTTGTCTTCAGTCCTGTACTCTCTTCACTCATCTATGTAACCTCCCTGTTTAATGATTCTTACAATTCTTTATTTTATAGCAGTTTCCACGGATTGTAAAAAGAAACTTCCCTCTCTTCTTAGTATTTCCCCAAAATGTTCTAATATATTTCGATCAAATAAAATGGCTTCATCTAAGGTTTTCGGGAATCGAGGATGTTTGCGGAC
>NZ_VMHF01000019.1:2134-33270 GCF_007559355.1 Allobacillus sp. SKP2-8
AACCCAACCGTGTGGTGTTTTTTGAAGATAACCGAATAAAGTCAGTAAGGAAAGATATTCATATAGCGGATGAACAGATGACGTAGAATATTGCATAGTAACTGTTTTTGCAAAAGATTCGGTACAGACCATTAAAGCTTCTGTCCAAGAAATACACTCGCCAATGTTTTTCTTTTGCCAGCAGTTCAGTAGGAATTGTGTTTGCCAAACGTAATTAGGAATAAGTAAACGGTGATTTGATTGGACCGGTAAGTGCACACAGGCTGGGAGGTATTGAGGATGAAGATACTTTTGATATAACATCGACATGAACTTCTTGTCGACTTCTGAAGCGTACTTTTGTTGCTTGGAACGTAGTTGCTGTTTTTCTTTCAACCAATACGATTTAAAGCGATTCCAAGGAATGTTCGTTGGCAAGCTTTGAAATGTTTCTAATCCTACCTGTCTGAGTGATCGATGCGTGCGTTGGACAAAACTTCGTAAATGTGAGGAATAAAATTGTGATAATAGGGTCAGTCTTTTTTTGGAAGTAGAATAAAATAAAAGGATTGGTTGATTAAAAGGAGGTTCTTTCATAATTGCAGATTTCAAAAGAGGTGAGAGTCGAAAGGAGTGATTATATAGAGATTTTAAATAACGTTCACCAAAAATCCAGATTGGCACAAATCCTGCCTGTCGAATTCCTGTTGTCCTTGTTTCAAATTCTTCTAATGAAATGGGAGCGCATTGATATTCAAAGGCAATAGCTGTTTTACCAACTCTTGCGACGACATCAATGCGCTGATCGACTTCAAGTAGTGAATATTCCAAGGCGGAAGGATAACCATGATTCTGGCACCATTGATATAATTCCATTTTCCCATTCAGATGCTCTGCTGATTCTCCTTGTTGCATTGAACAATTGCTCGTTTGTTCATGCGCGAAGTGAGGAACGTTGATCCTCCCGGCCTTCAGAATGACTTTCTCATTACATTCGGGACATGTAAAGGATTCGTGACGAAGTTGGCTGATTTCTTGCTTATTCTTTTTATAAGCAGTAATCAATTTACCGTACTTATTTTTTGCAACCAGCAAGGGCAGCCCTCCTCTCATTTTATAATAATGGAGATAATAAGCGGAAAAATGATTCCATCACACGGATAAAAATAGAACGTTTATTAAATGTTTCAGGGACCAACTCGTTTGAGTCAAGAAAGTCTCTTTCAAAATCTTCTTTAAGTTCAATCGTACTATCTGTTTTAAAGAGAAAAGCATTCACCTCAAAGTTTAAATGAAAGCTTCTCATATCCATATTGGACGTACCAATGCTTGCTAATTCGTCATCAACTAACATGACCTTACTATGCATAAAGCCTTTTTCGTATTCAAACACCCGGATTCCTGCATCAAGCAACTCTGCAAAATAAGACCGAGATGCATGAAAAACCACACGTTTATCAGGCTTGCTAGGAACTAACAAACGAACATCCAGCCCACTTAGACTAGCGACTTTCATTGCTGTTAACACGTCATCATCAGGAATAAAATACGGAGATGCAATCCAGATTTTTTTCTTCGCGGATATGATCATCGCAAAATAAAGCTTTTTAATCGTTTCCCATTTATTATCAGGGCCTCCAGCAATCATCTGGACGCCACCCTGAATTTGATTATGATCTAAAACTTCAGGTTGAAGATACTTATGCTCCAAGAGTTGTTCGTCCGTTTCATATTGCCAGTCTCTCAAGAAAATCAATTGCAAACTTCGAACAGACTCACCGCGAACGTATAGATGCGTATCTCGCCATTTACCGTACATTTTTACTTTGCCTAAATATTCATCACCAATATTCAAGCCACCCATGAAACCGATTTTTCCATCAACAATAACGATTTTACGATGATTTCTATAATTGATCCGACTCCCAATTAACGGGAATCGAACAGGGGCAAATGCTTGAACATGAACTCCTGCTTCCTTCATTTGATCAAAATAGAGTCTAGGTAATGCCCAGCAACCAACGGCATCATATAAAAATCGCACCTCTACACCTTGCTTGGCTTTCTCGATTAACACTTCTTGAATTTGTTTTCCAATTTGATCATTACGCACAATATAATATTCCAGGTGAATATGATGCTTTGCTTCCTTTAAAGCTGCGATCAACTCTGGAAACTTCTCTGCTCCATTGGTAAGTACATGCGTATCCGTGTTAAAGGATATCGGAGAATTTCCGAGTTCCTGTGCCAAACGAAAAAACATTTTTTGATGGTCGCCCATTTGCTCAATTTCTTCATGGTCAAATATCCGGCTGACTTCAAACATGTTGAATGCTTTTTCATCTGCTTCTTTTTTCTTTTCGAAACGCTTTTTCTTTTTGTAATTTCGTCCGAATAGCAAGTAAAAGAAGAAGCCGATTACTGGAAATACGGCAAAAATAAGAATCCAATTTAGTGTTTGTGATGGGTCCCTATTTTCAATGAAGATTGTAAAAACAATTAATGTTGCCGAGACGATAATAAAAATCGTGACAGTACCGATTAATTGACCTTCCAAAAAACTGTAAGTTATCCATCCAGTTATAACCAATAATCCTAAAAATAATGACACTTGCACCCATTTAAGCATCATAAAGCCCCTTTTTATGTTAACTCCTAAGATCGATGACTATTGCTACCATACTCAATAGCCCATAATTATTCAATTGCCCATTATCTCATTATACCATGAGCAAATTGAAGTTTCAGTCAATAGTATGCTTGATTTAATGCATTTGTTTATAATAATTAAAAATTACCCTTTTTACAGATTCTTTTTGGCAGCAGAATAAATTTAATCGGTGGCTCTGCGTAAATTTCGTGAAAAAGGGCTCCCTATATAATCAAATGGAATCGATGGTTTGTCATTCGGTTGAATAAAGATTTCCTATTCACCCGAATCGAGGCGCGCATTCGTTATTCGGGCGAATTGACTGCCTCTATAAACCCGAACCGAGGCGTGCATTCATTATTCAGGCGAATTGATTGTCTCTATAAACCCGAATCGAGGTGTGCATTCATTATTCGGGCGAATTGACTGCCTCTATAAACCCGAATCGAGGCGTGCATTCGTCGTTCGGGCGAATTGACTGCTTCTATTCACCCGAACAGAGGCGTGCATTCGTCGTTCGGGCGAATTGACCGTCCCTATAAACCTGAATCGAGGCGTGCATTCATTATTCGGGCGAATAGACTGCCTCTATACACCCGAACCGAGACGAGCATTCGTTGTTCAGGCGAATAGACTGCCTCTATACACCCGAATCGAGACGAGCATTCATTATTCAGGCGAATAGACTGCCTCTATACACTCGAATCGAGACGAGCATTCGTCGTTCGGGCGAATAGAGTGTCAATAATTTATCGATCACAAGATGCCATCATATGTAACATGCTTCTTAGAAAATAAGACAAAAAAATAACTGACAAAAGATGGTTGTCAGTTATTAAAACGTTTCTCTCAATTGTTTTAATGCATTTTGTTCAAAAATACTGGTTCCATACTCGACGAGAAGGTGAATCGTTTCGCTCGTTTCTTCACCATATTCCAAGATGCGGCTAATATAGTTCTCTTGCTCTGTTTCACTTAAGAATCCAATCGGAAAGTTAACATACAAGTAATATTGATTTTCTTTTGCAAAAAACTGATCCTCAATAAACCGTGTATCCCGAATGGAATGACTTAAAGAAATAGCGTCTTCCAGATCATCGAATTTCACAGTCATATTCAAATCTTCATCTTCTTCAGGCGCTGTTTTCGTTCGTTTTGAACCTCTCGCATAAGCCTCTTTTTTCCTTTGTTTGTGAGGAACACTGTTTTCGATTAGTGATTCAATTTTTTCATTCATACTCGTATCCATCGGTGTTTCTTCTCCATCTGGAAATTCCAGTTTAGAACCGTCTTGAGATATTTCTGCTTTCGTAACGACGATTTCTAAGCCTTTATCCATCGCTTGCACTTGAATCCATAATGGACCATCAATATTAAACGTCTCTCTGTCGTTAACTTCATCCATCATTTCCCAGAAGAGTTGCTCACCTTTATCGCGGTTATACCAGATATCTTCCCGTTTAAAGCCACGATCTTCAATGTCTCTGTATGATATATAAAATTTCAACGTATTTTCATTGATACGTTCTATTTCCATTTATCGTCCTCTCCCTTCGAATTATTTTGAGGAAGGATTACGTTTCTTCTTACTAGTGTATTACCCGTAATCAAAATCATTCAATCATCGCATAAATCAATATACTTATTCATATTGTATGGTAACTACATCGATTTGGTATGGACAATTTATAAGTTCCATATTCGCCCTTGAATCGGACAAGCGATACTTCTCGTCTAAACTTTGATTTTCTATAATCGCTTAAGAAATTCCTTCAACTTTTTTCTTTATTTTTATCTAGTTTTAAAAATTAATTATAAAGGATTTTATCTCTTTGAACAACTAAATTGCTCTCGTACTCGATTGTGATTTATTGCCAACTGGAATCACCTTTTTGCGATTAAAATATGGAGGTTTATTATGGAAATATTTTTTACAGAACTATTCACTGATTTAAACTGGGATATCTTCAAGGCTGTATTAATTATTATTGGTTTGGATTTAATCCTTGGAGGTGATAATGCAGTTGTCATTGCAATGGCTAGCCGGAACCTACCTGAACGACTACAAAATAAAGCAATTGCACTGGGAACAATTCTCGCGGTTTTCATTCGTTTTTTACTCGCTTGCGTCGCCATCTATTTACTCACAATTCCTTATTTACAATTAATCGGTGGATTGTTTTTACTTTATATTGCCTTTTCTTTACTAAAAGATGAAGAGGACGACCAAGAAATCCAAGCATCTGGTACATTATTTGGAGCAGTTAAGACGATTGTTATTGCTGATGTTGTCATGGGATTTGATAACGTTTTGGCAATTTCAGCGGCTTCCAATCAAAATTTTCGACTAATTTTGTTTGGATTGGCTGTTTCTGTTCCGATCATCGTTTTTGGGAGTAGATTAATTTTATTTGCCATGAAAAAGTATCCGTTAATCATTTATTTTGGTGCATCTTTATTAGCTTATACAAGCGGAGAACTAATGTTAAATGAAAAGAAACTTGAAACGTTTATTGAATCCGTACCATACATCCAAATTGGTTTACCAATCTTTCTAATTCTTGTCATATGCTTTTATGGCCGGTCAAAAAACATACCCATAAAAGCATAGAAAAACAGCCACCATGTAGTTTACACAATGACTGTTGACATCCTATTTTTTAATTTACCATTCGCTGTGCTTCTTTTAACTGGAAAGAACGAACTTTCCGAGGTAAGAAACGACGAATCTCATCTTCGTTATAACCGACTTGAAGTCGCTTATCATCCAAGATAATTGGTCTTCTCAATAATCCAGGATTGTCCTGAATCAATTTAATCAACTTTTTCAATGGTAATTGATCTAATCCCACGTCTAAGGTTTGGAATACCTTTGAACGTGTAGAGATAATCTCATCCGTACCATCTTCAGTCATGCGAAGAATTTGTTTAATTTCATCTTCGCTTAAATTCTCAGAGAAGATATTGCGTTCGTTGTAAGGTATTTCGTGTTCTTCTAGCCACGCTCTTGCCTTTCTACAAGATGTGCAGCTTGGTGAAGTAAATAATGTTACCATGCCATTCACTCTCCTTAAAGGGCTTTCAACACGAGTTAAAATATTTTAAAATCGCTATTAGATTAAAATAACTTTAATTTACTTGGGTATGACTTAAGTATACTACAATCAATCTGATATGAATAGGTGGATTCAGCATTTGTAATCAAAACTTCATATTTGCTATTATTCGCTTTAGTTAAGTATTACCCTGTATATATTATTATAAACCTAAAAGTTGGATTTTTTTAAAATAAAAAAGCTGCCTCTTCTACTAGGCAGCTGTAAACCTTACGTGGATTGCAATTCATTAGCATCTTCAAAAATATCCGTCTCTCTTTTTCTGCGTTTAAATACTTGGTCAACGGGCTGATAGCTCTCCCCATATATTTCTTTATCTTTATATGTGTGTATGTCCACATATGTTTTTTTCATTTTCTCATAAATCTGTTCCTCATCTTCATCGATTGGTGACCAAAATAAAATTTCCAGTGGATTCACTTCATTCGTTGCAATCGATTTTTTCTCATAACCAATCGTTTTAGCATGTTGAAAATTCTCTCGTTCATAAAACCTCAGCCGTTTAGCCGTGTCTGTATCTTCGTAATCTATAGGTTCCACTTCAAGAATAATGGGTTTACCCTTTGATTTTAGCTGTTCGAATAATTGCTTTCCTATTCCTTTACCACGAGCTTTTGATGATACATATACATAGTCAACGAAAACAAATTGCTCATATTCAGCATACATCAATACATGATCTTCACTCTCATCTTTGTGATAAACATTTCCTTTTTCATCTAATAAAATCTCAAAGTGTTCTTTCGATTTCATTTCTTCAATTGGAAAGTATTCATTTAACTTTTCGTACCAACTCATATTTCCGCTCCTTTATCGACCAAATTAATTTCTGATTTTTCACTTACATTTATTTAGTCTATAGGAAGGCGATTAGAAAGTTAAACCGCATTAAGCTTGATTATTCAGCTTTGAATTGGATTAAATGGAATCAGGATCACCTTAACTCCTGTATTCGTATAGATCCACTTAATGCCTTTCGGATGGATCAGTTTATGGAAATTAATAACTTATTTAATCCAAAAAAGTGCCGTAGAAAGATTTAACTTTCTACAGCACTCCCTGTAACTATTTCGGATCGAAGTTGACCCCTTCTGTATATTGATTTCCTGCGTTCCAAATCAGATATTCGTAAATTTCATTATCGTATAAAGCACGGATTTGAGCCTCTACTTCTTCTTTTCCATATGTGAACGCCTGACCAGACGGATATAACCAACTGGCTGTGAAATCTTGAATCCATGGTCTGGAAATCGGTCGGTCCTCAAGTTGGCCCAACAATTCATTTTCCTTTTTACTGTATTCATCAACAAGTTTATATGGTTCGGTATCAGGATTTTCAATACCAAAATAAGATGTCCAGTGACTTGGATAAATCATGGAAGAGATCACATCAACGTTATCGGCAATCTGTAGGAAGTTTTGCCCGATGCCTGGTGCTTCTTCAATCGTTGCCGTATAGCCGAAGATATCTACAGAAACATCTACATCATAAGCTTCTAGTTCCTTATTTGCATATTCTACGAAGCTAGTCACCGCATTGACACGCTCTTTTATGTTATTTAAGTCTGCTTTATCAAAATCTCCTCGACTATATTCAAGTGATTCATCACGTTTTTCAAAACCTTCTGGGAAACGGACATAATCAAATTGAATTTCCTGAAAACCCATTTTTGCTGCTTCTTTGGCAATTTCAAGATTATACTCCCAAACATCTTTAATAAATGGGTTAACAAAAGCTTCTCCTCGACCATTTTTCCATATGGATCCATTTTCTTTAAATGACCATTCAGGTTTCTTTTCTGCTAGTTTCGTATCTTTGAAAACAACAATTCTAGCAACTGGGTAAATCTCTTTTTCTTCCAATTCTTGCATCATTGCTTGAGGGTCTTTAATATACTCTTGAGAAAATTCGCTATATAACTTATCTTCATCTTCCACTTTGTATGTGATATTTCCAAAATCATCTTTAATATCAATGACCATTGTATTTAATGCCGTAGAAGAAATCAGATCCGTCAAGTAATTAAATCGTTCACCACCTGCCGAATGACCTGTAACGTAAACGCCTCGAACTGCATCCGGATACTCAAAATCAAAACCAGTTTGATAAACGAAACGAGGGACAGGATCAGGTAGCACTTTCTCCGCTAATTCTGTAGAGAATTGCGTATGTAACTGCACGACTTGTCCTTCTTTTTCTTCTTCTTCTTCTTCTGCATGAATTGACATTCCAAATAACAGCGTAACTGATATCACTATGAGAATCTGTGCAAAAATCTTGTTGTTCTTCATCATATACTATCCCCCATCTATTACTCATACAATAAGTCTATTATATTATGTTTTCACTGTAAATGGGACTTATTTCTACAATTTTTTCAGGTCTATCAAAATAGCATTTATGTGGGTTACTAAACATCGAAAACTTTAAAGAACTTGGCCGGTCGTAAATTTCTCTTCAACCGATATTCTTATTTCCCGCCAACTTAGTGGCTAAAACTCGACTGACCAAAATCAACCATAATAAAAGAGCGGAGTTTACTCCGCTCTCAGTAAATTTAGCCTAATGCAACGTCTAAAATCATCATGATGACAAAACCAATCATTAACCACATTGTCGCCATATCTTTATTCCCATTTTCTTGTGAGCCAGGTATGACTTCCTCGACAACAACGAAGATCATTGCACCCGCTGCAAAACTTAGTGCATAAGGAAGCGTTGGCGCCATCCATGTTACTGCTAAAAAGCCGACGATTGCAGATATCGGTTCGACCATTCCTGAAAACTGTCCGTAAAAAAAACTTCTAAAGCGTGACATTCCTTCACGTCGAAGTGGCAAGGAGATCGCAGCACCTTCAGGTATATTTTGAAGGCCAATTCCTAATGCGAGTGTACTTGCTCCGATAAGAGCTGTTGTCGAATCAACAGCAGAAGCAACCGCACCAAACGCTACCCCGATCGCCAGACCTTCAGGAATGTTGTGAAGTGTTACAGCCAGAATTAACAATGTACTCCGTTTTCTTTTTTCAGGTTGATATCCTTCCGGTTGATTCCGTCTTGCATAAGCATGCATATGAGGTATTAGTTTTCCCATTGCCCATAAGAAGATTGCACCAACAAGGAATCCGATCGCAGCAGGTAGCCAACCAGGTAGCCCGCTCTCTTCTGCTCTGCTGATTGCTGGGGATAACAATGACCAAAAACTGGCTGCAATCATTACGCCTCCCGCAAATCCAAGCATACCGTCCATAATTTTTAAATTAACTTTCTTTGCTACAAGCACGGATGCAGCGCCTACTGATGTTGTTAGCCACGTAAATAATCCTGCAATTAATGTTTGATTAAATAAACTTAAATCCATAAACCAATCAAGCATAAGTTGATCTCACTTCTTTCTATTTTAAATTCAAAATTCATTAGTCAATTTACCATATGTGAAATATACCAAAAGTGTTTCCCTTGGTCAACATTTATTTTAAAATACTTAAAAACCAAGCACCTGTGGCTTTTGCTCACTAATCAATTCTATGCTTGCCTTCGAGTTTTGGCCCTTCCGTCAATTCGTAGCTCCTCAGTTGAATGATTTTACTGTTCTTTTGGAATCTTGTCTTTGATTAATTACCCCATTCATTCTGACATTAATTATGGTTGCAGTAATTTTAAATGCGATCAGAACATTTATTCATTGACTGCATAACCGTTCTAATTATGCAAACCATACATACAGATATAAATGGACATAAATTCAATGATAGGATGGATGATTATATGAGTGAAGATTTATCAAAAGATCAAAATAAGCGTGCAACGAACCCAAAACAAGAGCAACTTGATCAGTATCGCATCCAAAATACCGGTAAGCCTATGACAACGAATCAGGGAAGGAAAATATCCAATGATTCAGAGACGTTAAAAGCAGGTGAACGAGGTCCTTCATTACATGAAGATGTTCATTATTTCGAAAAAATGACGCATTTTGTGCAAGAGGAAGAACCTGAGAGAGTTGTGCATGCAAGAGGTTACAGCGCACACGGTGAGTTTGAATGTTACCAATCAATGCAGCATGTGACAAAAGCATGCTTCCTGAATGAACCAGGTAAAAAAACGCCTTTAACCGTCCGCTTTTCAACGGTCCAAGGGCCAAGAGGTTCTTATGATACCGCAAGAGACTTACGCTGTAAGGGAGTTAAATTCTATACAGAAGAAGGAAACTATGATTTAACGACGATTGCTATGCCGGTTTTGATCAATCAAGATCCAATGAAGTTCCCTGATGTTATCCATGCGTATCAGGCTAAATCGGATGATGATATACCGACTGCAACTGGAGCACATGATCACTTTTGGGATTATGTAGCGAATAATCCGGAAGCACTTCACATGGTGCAATGGATTATGTCAGATCGAGGGATCGTCAGAAGTTACCGAATGATGGAATCTTGGTCGATCAATACGTATTTGTTTGTCAATGAAGAAAATGTCGCGACATTTGTCCGTTTTGTTTGGAAACCAGTGCTTGGAACGCATTCCTTGCTTCAAGACGAAGCGATGAAACTAGGTGGAATTGATCCCGATTTTCATCGAAAAGATTTACGTGAAGCGATTGATAAAGGTTTTTATCCAGAATATGAATTAGGTGTTCAACTGATCCCTTTAGAAGATGAATTTAAATATGACTTCGATATTCTTGATCCGGCAAAGTTTTGGCCGGAAGAACTCATTCCTGTACAACTAGTCGGTAAATTGACACTCAATAAAAATATTGATAATTATCATACGGAATCTGAACAAGCTGCTTTTAATCCAGGAAATGTTATTCCAGGAATCGATTTTTCAAGTGACCCGATATTACAGGGCAGACTGATCGCCTATCAAACGGCTCAAGCTCATCGTATCGGGCCGAATTTTCAAGAATTGCCAATCAATAAGCCTGTCTGTCCGTTTCATAATAACCAACGTCGTGGACCGATGCGTTACCGAATCGATGTGGACCAAGTAAATTACCATGAAAATTCAATGGCGAATAATACACCATACACGACACCCCCTGAAGCTGGTGGTTATGAACATTATCCTCAG
Organism: Allobacillus sp. SKP2-8; assembly: GCF_007559355.1. Lineage (NCBI taxonomy): Bacteria > Bacillati > Bacillota > Bacilli > Caryophanales > Bacillaceae > Allobacillus > Allobacillus sp. SKP2-8. Next base: position 12,960 of record NZ_VMHF01000019.1, read on the forward strand.
AAAGTGGATGGTCGGGTCGTTCGTGGTCGAAGTGAATCATTCAATGATTTTTTTACCCAACCACGCATTCTTTGGAATAGTTTAACACCAGTTGAAAAGAAACATACAATACAGGCTTTCAGCTACCAATTAGGTAAGGTGGAAAGTGAATCGGTTCGCCAGCAAAACGTCAACTTATTAGTGAACGTGGATCGAGAGCTTGCTTGTACTGTTGCTGACAATATTGGTGTTGAACATCCTGATGGGACGCATGTTCCTGTCACGACAAGCTATCCATCATTAAGTATGGCCAATATGCCATTTTATGCAGCCACACAAAAAGTCGGCGTACTAATCGGGAATGGCTTTGATGAAAACGAAGTGACTAATGTAATTCAGTTTCTAGAGAAGAATGATGTATTTGTCGATATTATTAGTGAACGACTTGGTACAGTGACAAGTAAAAACGGTATGCAACTAAAGCCGAATAAAACATTTTTAACGACCAGTCCTTATTTATATGATTCCATCTACATAGTAGGTGGAGAATCCAAACAACAAGCCAAATTCATGAATGATATCTCCGAATTTGTGCATAACGCCTACAAGCATTACAAACCAATTGGTGTTGCGACGACTGGTCAGCCTTATATACAAGCATTTGAGAACAATAACTTATCAGGTGTCGTATTTGCGGCTAACAATCCAAATTTCAATCAAGATTTCCTATCTGCGATTGCACAGCAACGATTTTATGACCGAATCTAAAAAGTATGTTATTGATACATCCCCGTACGAACGATTTTGAATTTTTGATCGTCGTACGGGTTTATACTTGAATGCGTCATCAAATCACTCCGCTTTTTATTCATTTCACTCTCCCTTTGATCCTCTCCATTCAATCTTTTTTTATGATTTTGTATGAATCTTTTTCAACTGCACAAGCTAGGGATGAACATTCTTTATGTACCAGTTTATCAAATAACAGATGACGTTTAGACGAGCAGGAAACGTTACACGTTATGGAATGATCGAAAACCCATACTTGAGCAAATATCATTTACAGCTGAACTATAATCAGGGGGGTGAATATGTGAACACTGCAAAACGAATCGCATTATTACTTGTAATTATTGGGGCAATCAACTGGGGCCTAATTGGTTTTTTCCAATTTGACTTAGTCGCATCACTTTTTGGTGGGCAAGATTCCCTTCTATCTAGAGTTGTATACGCACTCGTCGGGCTAAGTGGTCTTTATGCGATATCAATTTTATTTGATTCAGAAAGTGAAACTGCCTCGTCTTCGGCAGGGACATTACAATATGGAACAGAATTCAGTGAAGAAGATGATTTCACAGCACTGGAAGAAGAAAGACCAGATGATGATTTCGATTTACGTTAATTGTCAACCTGGAATGTATAATGTGAAAGCATTCGTTCAATTTGACGATGTCTTGTGATCGCGAAGACAGTCTAGCCACATTCAGTTATTCCTTTTCAACCTTATCAATGGAAAAATGTCATACGAATGAAGAGGCACTGACTTCGGTCGGTGCCTTTTTGGTGCTTATACTTTAATATTGAATCAGAGGAAGCCGACACCACAGCGCTCAGGTAGGAAGAAATTTGATAGCCAGCTAAAGTTCCATTTTAATTAGGCTTTGTACTAATCAGGGATAGCGAGATTAAATAATGCGCTACCCTCGATTAGAGGCGTTCTATTCCATGGTAGCGAAGGAAATTAATGCGCTACCCCCGATTAGAGGCGTTCTATTCCATGGTAGAGCGGCAAATTAATTCGCTACCCCCGATTAGAGACGTTCTATTCCATGGTAGCGAAGGAAATTAATGTGCTACCCTCGATTAGAAGCGCTCTATTCCATGGTAGAGCCGCAAATTAATTCGCTACCCCCGATTAGAAATGTTCTATTTAAGTATAGCGACGAAAAACGGTGGTCTTCTCCTCAAAAATTGCGTTTGACCTCTGATGATCATCCGGAACTGGATTTAGGTAGATACGTTTATCCCTCCCTTATTTTCAAAGCCGCATGTCCCGCCAATCCACTCTTAAGCGTTTTAACTGCCCCCAATAGTTGAGGAAATAATTTTTAATATATGATAAAATCAACGAGTAAACCACATGATTTACCTATAACATTAGCGGCGATTCGTTAACCATCATGAGAAATGAAAAATTCCTACATAGAAAATTTGAAAGGATGATATCCATGCAACAAACATTGTTTTCAGGAATCCAACCATCCGGTCAATTAACAATTGGTAACTATATCGGTGCGATGAAGCAATTTCCCGAGCTTCAATACGACTTTGACAGCTACTTCTGTATTGTCGACTATCATGCGATTACGGTACCTCAAGACCGTTTGAAGTTACGTGAACAAACTCGTTCATTGGCTGCACTCTATCTTGCTAGTGGAATTGATCCTGATCAATCCACCTTATTTATCCAATCGGAAGTGAGCGCACATGTGGAGCTTTCCTGGATGCTTCAAACCATTGCTTCGATTGGTGAATTGGAACGTATGACCCAGTTTAAAGACAAGGCAAGCGGAAAAGAATCAGTTCCAGCAGGTTTGTTGACTTATCCACCACTAATGGCGGCGGATATCTTGCTTTATAATACCGACATTGTACCTGTTGGTGATGACCAGAAACAGCATTTAGAGTTAACGAGGAACTTGGCTGAACGATTCAATAAACGCTATAATGACATTTTTACGATTCCAGACATCCGCGTTCAAGAAGTCGGGGCACGTATTATGTCTTTGCAAGATCCAACTAAAAAAATGAGCAAGTCAGATGAAAATCAAAAAGCTTCAATTTATATGTTGGATGATTTAAAGCGAGTCGAGAAAAAGATCAAAAGTGCTGTTACGGATTCAGAAGGGATCGTCGAATACGATAAAGAAAATAAACCCGGCATTTCAAATCTACTCGATATCTATGCCGCTTTTTCAGATCAATCCGTAAATGAACTAGTTACTAATTATCAAGGAAAAGGGTATGGGGAATTCAAGACAGATCTAGCTGAAACTGTTGTAAACGCCCTAAGACCAATTCAAGAAAGATATCACGAATTGTACGAATCAGAAGAATTGGATGAGATTTTAGACCGTGGGGCGGAAAAAGCAGAAAAAGTTGCCAATAAAACCGTTAAGAAAGCTAAAAAAGCGATGGGGATCGGCCGCGTACATCTTAAAAGATGAATGTTCATTTCTCTCATAGAAACAAAAAAACAACCGTGATTTTTTTATCACGGTTGTTTTTTATGTTCCCAAACCGGGAATATGAAAAATAGATTTAATCAAGAATAGTAACTTCTACTGTTCTTCTACCCCACTGGTAAGCTTCTGCTTTTGTTGGCACGTGAAGGTCGATGATATTACCGTTGATGGCACCGCCCGTGTCACCAGCGATAGCTTCACCATAGCCTTCAACATAAACGCGGCTTCCTAGTGGAATGACATTTGGATCAACAGCAATTACTTTCTTGTTTGGACTGTTGTTCAAGTCAATACCTGTTGCGGTTACTCCTGAACACCCAGCACAATCAGCCGTATAAGCAGTTGCTTCTACAGTAAGGGTTCTACCCTCTTTCTGACTAGATTGCTGGCTTTGATTCGATGATTGATTTGATGAAGTCGATTGACTTGCTGTATTCGTTGCTTTTACTTTATCTTGTTTTTCTGTTGATTGTTTCTCTGTTGTTTGTTCTGTTGATTGTTTTTGTTTTTTCTCGGTTTTTTGTTCCTGTTTGTTGCTAGATTGAGCGTTTTGTTGATTACTAGATTGTGTAGCTGCAGATTCATTGTTACTTGACTGAACTGCTTGTCCACCTTCTCTAGCTTCTACTTTTTCATTGAACTTTTCTAGTGGAATGTCGAATTCTAGTTCTTGACCGATCAGAATTAAATCAGAATCAAGATCGTTCCATTCTTTAATATCCTCAACCTCTACATCGAAATCTTTTGCAATTTGAGATAGTGTTTCCCCTTTAACAACCTCGATTGTACGTGTGGCATCAACTTTTAATGTTTCACCCGTAATAATCAATGTATCCTCTAAATTGTTTATCTCCATAATGTCGGAAACAGTTGTATCAAATTTATCTGCTATTTGGTTCAGATAATCACCCTGTTTCACCTGGTAAGTTTCCTCTGCTGAAACTGAACTACTGAAAATTGCTCCAGAGATGATTAGTCCGCCAGCTAGCGAAAGAAATGTTTTTCTCATAAAAGATGTGTCCTCCCTCTAATCATTTTGACAAAACCAATGTTATCACAGGAGGACCCACCTTGTGGTTACGCAGGAATTAAGTGTATATGACAAACATAACAGGAATTCGACAAAATATTACCGAATTTTGTCGAATGTAATGATAGTGATATATTCCGAGGTATTTTGACCTATTTTACGGGATTAGATGCTTTTGATTGTGTTTTGTTTCTTTTGTTCCATCTCCCATAGTTTCTCAAAGAAGGGTTGACCTTTTGCCATCTTTTCACAAATTTCATCGTGTTTTTCACTCCAACCCTGCTTGATCTCACCGACTAAATAATGAAAACCTTGCTCAAAACCCATTTCTTGGATCGACTCATATTGTTCTGGTGTCCATTCAGTGAGCCAATAACGCAGCTCATCGATTCGTTTACTTTGATTCAGCTGATCGAGCATCAACATAAGTAAATGTTTCAATTGCCTTTCTTTCCTTGTCAAACCTAGCATGTATTGTGGTTGCAAAGAAAGGATATGATACTGTTTATCTTGGCTTTTGGCATTAAAGGAAAACTCCTGGGGCTTTCTGCTTTTGATGAGCTCCAGAACAAGTCGTTCCTGACGGGGAATCATTCGGCTTTTTCGAATTGGAATTTCATATCCCAGCGTATCGATCACCATCGTATGAACACCTTCAGTCATAATAAAGGCATGATCGAGAGGTATACGTTGGTGTTGTTTTTTTAAATAAGCTCGCTCAAAGACGAGATCTAATAAATCACGAGGTATATCTTGTAAGTCATTCTCTATGTAATCGAATAGATCTGCCTCGACATAGATGACAGGAATCTGATCAAGAAGTTCAATGGAATCACTTTTTCTCCACTCGTGAAAATGGCAAACATTGTACCCGTTTTCTTCACCTTCAAACCAATTCACCCATATATCATGAACGTATAACATATAAACCCCTCACTTTTTAAAGATCTTCTTCCTACGCTCATTATGACCAAGTGAACTATTTTTATTCTAAATTTATGACTGAAATGGATTTTTATACATGGAAAATATGAGCATCAAAAGTCCAAGCGGTAGTAAATAGCTTTCCGGTCGTTTATAAATAAATAGAAAAAAATCAATCAGATTCATACCGACAGGGAGAAAATTTAAATAACCGATAATCGACACGCCACCAACACAAGTAAAACCAAAACCAATCATGAATACGATTAATTGCCACATCGGAATACCTCCACGCTTGTCCCTTTCTTCATTATATGCATTTGTTTTTTGTACATGCTGAATCTACATAATTGAAGATGCGAGAAATAACTAAAAAGGATGCTATTTCATGTTCAACATTCAGCCGATTCCATTGCAGATCTGAATGAAGTGTAAACGAAGCCTTACTATATGCACCCAAAGTTTCAAGTTATGTACCCTTGAAATAACTATATGCGCCCAGCAAATGAAGATATGTGCCCTAATTCGTGATATTTGAGCCTGAAACTGTAATATATGCACCTGAATTCGAAAAATATGCCCCCCCCCAACCTAAAAAAGGACCCTCGAATTGATCGAGAGTCCTCATTGATTAGATGTTAACTTTAATTATATTTTTTAAATACTAATGATGCATTATGCCCACCAAATCCTAATGAATTGGACATGGCCACATTCACTTCTTTTTCTCTCGCTTCATTTGGAACATAATCCAAATCACATTTTTCATCAGGCGTTTCATAATTCACTGTTGGCGGCATGATATTATGTTTGATTGATAAGACCGATACGATAGCCTCTAAGCCACCTGCTGCGCCGAGTAAATGTCCCGTCATTGATTTTGTTGAACTCATGGCTAATTGATAAGCATGCTCACCAAAAACAGTTTTCACTGCATTCGTTTCATACTGATCATTATATTCGGTGCTTGTTCCATGTGCGTTAATGTAATCAACCGAATCGACTGCGACATCTGCATCATCCACTGCTTGTTGCATGGCACGGGCAGCCCCTTCTCCTTCTGGTGCTGGGGCGGTCACATGGTAAGCATCGCCTGTAGATCCATAACCACAGATCTCAGCATATATTTTCGCTCCACGCTCTTGAGCGTGCTCTAAAGATTCGAGGATTAATATACCAGCACCTTCACCCATAACAAAACCATCTCGATTTTTATCAAATGGGCGGCTGGCTGTCTTTGGATCTTCACTTTTCGATAAAGCACCTGCTTGCGTAAATCCAGCGAAGGACATATTTGTCATTGGGGCTTCGGTTCCCCCTGTAATCATGGCATCAGCATCACCACGTTGAATCACTTTAAATGCATCACCAATGGAATTCGTTCCAGATGCACATGCAGTCACTGTACAAGAGTTAATCCCTTTTGCACCAAACTGGATCGAAACTTGGCCGGCAGCCATATCAGGAATCATCATCGGAATAAAGAATGGACTCACCCGACGATGTCCTTTTTCAAGAAATTTTTCATATTGTGATTCATATGTCGACATTCCACCAATGCCAGAGCCGATCCAGACACCTGTCCGCTCTGCATTGGAGTCATCAATCGTAAGTTCAGCATCATCTAGTGCCATTTTTGCCGCAGCGACAGCGAACTGGGTGAATAAGTCCATTTTGCGTGCGTCTTTTTTCTCCATATATTTCTTCGGATCGAAATCTTTTACCTCTGCTGCTATTTTTGTTGGAAAATCATCGGCATTTACTCGAGTTAATTCACCGATTCCAACATGGCCGGAAATCAAATGGTCCCACATCGTCGATACATCATTTCCGACAGGTGAAACGACACCTAACCCCGTAACCACCACGCGATTTTTCGTCATGCTATAATACTCCCTTCTCTTTCATAAAAATGAATTGTGTAAAACTCTATAACATTCTATTTTCCCCATCTAAACGCAACTGCTCCCCATGTCAAACCGCCGCCGAAACCGACTAATACGACTAAGTTTCCATCTTTAATCGTACCTGATTTTACATCTTCAGACAAAGCGATCGGAATGGATGCTGCAGATGTGTTTCCGTACTTATGAATCTTTTTAGACATTTTTTCTTTTGGAATTTCTAACTTTTCTCTTGCCGCTTCCATGATTCGGATATTTGCTTGGTGAGGAATCAAATAATCTACATCATTTTTAGTTAGTCCAATTTTTTCAACAACATTCAAAGCTGATTCTCCCATTTGGCGCACAGCAAACTTAAACACTTCACGTCCATTCATATAAAGGAGGTCTTCTTCTGTTTGATATAAATGTGGAATTCCTCGCCCATCGGCTCCTAATTCAAAAGATAAAACACCTCGATTATCAGAAACCGGACCCATGACAACAGCGCCTGCACCATCACCAAACAGGACACACGTGTTCCGGTCTTCCCAGTTCGTAATTTTCGATAGCTTTTCAACACCAACAATCAAAATATTTTTATATGTTTCAGACTCAATGAACTGCTTTGCTGTCACCATGCCATACATAAAGCCGGCACAAGCTGCACTCAGGTCCATAGCTGCTGATTTAAAAGCACCAAGTCGTTCTTGGATTTGCGTTGCAACAGAAGGAAATCCCATATCACCAGTGACCGTCGCCACTAAAATTAAATCAATTTCATCTGCGTTAACTTCCGCTTCTTCCATTGCATTCTTGGCCGCTTCATATGCCATATCTGATGTATTGATCTCATCAGGTGCAATTCTCCGCTCCTCGATCCCTGTACGTGTTCGAATCCACTCATCTGAAGTATCAACCATTTTTTCTAAATCATGATTTGTTAAAATTCGATCGGGAACAAAATGTCCCGTTCCTAAAATACCTGCGTTCATATTGGAGTCAGCTCCTCACTTTATATTCATCTTACTATCTTATTCTATGACCTGGTATTAATTTTAACAGAAAAAAAAGCCCTCGAAAAGGCTTAATTAAAGAAAATCAATATCGATGAGCATCATACTCCATATTTTCATGTTAAAAATTTATTTTTCATTTATTTTCGAATATGCTTCCATTTTTTGATCCAACCAATTGCGCACAGACGGTGGGACATGATCACCGTAAGTCCCTAAGTGGACATATTGATTTTCAAAACCGAGTCGAATGATTCCTGAAGTTAAATTCCTGTCATCTAGCAGTTGAGCAATCTCCCGATAAATCTCTTCCATTTCAATGACAGTACTTGTAAGTACATTATTTTTCGCTAATTCATATTGATCATTAATGTATCCAATCGCTGAGATTCCATCTTTTTTCGCCTGATGAATAATAGGCGTATTAAATCCCTCACCAGCTGGAAAAACAACGTCAATTCCCTTCTGCACCATTTCTTGATAGTGCTTCATGGCTTGTTGTTGGTCGTACCCGCTCCCTATGGTTTTATAATGGATACGGACCTGAGGATTCACAGTGCGGGCACCCTCAAAGAAACCTTCTAGTGTTGTTGTTTCAGCATATGGTGATAAGATGCCAATTTGATTTTTTCTTGTCATTTCAGCTGCAAGCATCCCAGCATAATAATACGAATCATAGTGATCGAATTGGACTGCAGTGATATTACTGTCGTAAGCCGTACCGTCGAAATACACAAACTGAATATGAGGGTAGTATTCTTTTATTTGATCAAAATATTGTCCAAAACCTTCACCCTGTCCAAAAATCAAGTTAACTCCTTGCCGGTCGAAATCACTGACAATCTTTTCAAGCTGTCTCGCTTCCGTTACATTTTCTTCAAACATCACGCTCACATTGAATGTATCCTTGATCTCTAAAAGACCTGAATAGGCACTATGCCCCCACGTTTCATCATGGATGGTTCCTTCAAGAATCAAGCCAACATTTTCTAATTCCCCATCTTCGGTTAATAAATTACAACCACCCAATAAACTGGTTAGTACACCAATCAATAATAATAAGATTTTCTCTCTCACGTTATAGGCACTCCGGTTACTATTTTCTTTCATTGTGCTATGTTTTCGGGAAATTCGCAACAGTCAGGTACGAATATCTAGGTCTTTTTCTACATTGTACATGGTTCCTCAAACAATTTGATGTTGGGCTATGATAGAAAATAGATTGATTTCAGTTGATCTTTTCCATGTAAGTAAGCTTTTTGAGGCATTAAGTCATTCATCCCATGCATAATCATCCATCGAGCCAATTTTCTGGCTGGGATGTTCATTTTTGTTTCCGTGTTTTTCTTTTTGCCCTCTCCCTCGTTCGGATCCCGTTCTTTTTTAGGATCTTCTGGTCTGAGTATTGTTTGATCCATCGGTAGAAAACACTCATCATCGCTAATTTGAACTTCTTCTATTGAAATAATTGTTACCTGGTCGCCAGCTACTTGATCTACCCGATTTGAAAGTAAAATACCTTGCGTTAAATCAGATTCCGGCATTTTTTCAATAAAAATACCATAACTTGATGGGGACGTCGTTTTCACTTCCCCTTCTTCTAAATGAAAGCCTGCGTTCCGGCCAAAGGATAACTGTAATTGTTCAATTTGGTTATTGATCTGTTCTGAAGCATCTTTCGCCTCTATTTCACGGTAAGCATACACTTCATAACCTTCTTTTAATAACTCATCAATCACATAATAACAAAACCACTGTTCTATAGGATAAACAATAACCTCCATCAAATTTCACTCCTTATCTAAATAAGACTTGAACGATTCATGAACTTCCGAAGAAATTTATTTATTTTTACCGAATCATTTGATACACTAAATCATGGAAACAAGTTTTATGTTTGAACAATAGAGGTGAAGATCAATGAAATATATTGGGACAATTGTTTGGAGTTTCCTACTTAGCGCGATGATTGTATATGTACTTGGAAGTATGAGTGGCGCTTCATTCGACCTTACAGGTACATTTGTAATGACAGCTGTATTTACACTAACAGCAGTCATTGTCGGAGACGGCATATTAAGTAATGACGATGCTACCAATTAATGGTGAAAAGGTTGACTCTGGCGAAGCAAGCAGTCATTGAGTCAACCTTTTTTTTAGCAAAAATAACTTATGAGCAAGTGAGATTTTGTTCAAGACTCGTCAGACGACGAGTTTTCTTTATTGCTACCAAGGTAATAAACTTAAGGCAGCGATCGCAGTAAGAGGCAAAATGAGCCGTCTTAATCCACCAGGGCGATGTCCATACGGTGGGTATCCATATCCGGGACCATAGTACCCCCATTGTCTCGTTTCAAAAGTATTCACGTTAGGTATAATTAAATACACGTGGTCATCGTCCAAATCCATGATCACACCATCTATCTTTTCGCCATGCACCGTTTCGATAAGTACGTACTGTTTCATATGCTTACGGCACAGTGCATACATTGGACTTGATTGTTGTTGCGACACATAAACCACTCCTTTCAACGTTACTATATTCAACAAGAAGGGGATATGTGCCTGCAAGAGGAGGTTTCATCATGACAGAGTTGTGGGAATTATTACAGTTTTTATTTTTAGGATTGTTTCAAGGATTTACTGAACCGATTCCAATATCATCGAGTGGCCACTTAAAAATTGTCCAAGCATTCATGGACCTTGATTTACCTGGAGGCCTTACTTTCGAGGCATTTATCAACTTCGGTTCATTACTGGCAGTCTTGGTTGTATATAGAAAAGACATCTTTTCACTCGTCAACCATGCTTCTGACTATGTGTTTAAAAAGAATGAAGAATACAAAAGTGATTTTACGTATTTACTATTGTTGGTCATTGCTACGATTCCAGCAGGTTTATTAGGTGTATTCTTTGAGGATCTTTTTGGAGATTCATTTGCAGAAGTGAAATATGTAGGTTTAATGCTTATATTTACAGGTATTGCTCTGTGGGTTATCCGTAATCTGAAAGGCTACAAAGATGACACAGAAATAACCCTTAAAGACGCAATTATTATCGGATTGGCACAGTCATTGGCGCTGACTCCTGGCATCAGTCGCTCTGGTGCGACAGTTGTTGCTGCAATGCTTGTTGGCTTAAAGCGAGATAGTGCACTAAGATTTTCATTTTTAATGTATATTCCGGTTAGTGTTGGAACGACAATCTTTGCAGTGGATGATTTGGTCGGCAATCCAGAAATCTCCAGCCAGTTTATACTCTATATCATCGCTTTGTTGGCAGCCATTGTGTCTTCTTACTTTGCTTTGTTATTCTTCATCAATGTCATGAAATCCGGAAACCTGAAATACTTTGCGTATTACTGTTTAATCGTTGGTGTTTTAGTCTTTTTCCTTTTATAATGATGTGCAACATGTCGGGAAGAGCCTCGTGTTCTTCTCGATATTTTTTTATATCCTTTCAAAATTTCGGTGATCATTGAAAGTGTGTTTAAAGTGAATCGGGCGTTTAACATACCGGTTTTAAATCAAATGTTAGAGGTTGAGATACGAACATGGTTGGTGCCGGTTTTTATGTAAGAGAAGTACAAGAAGCGAATGATCATGACGATGGGCGTATACTGAAGTTTGCGAATATACATTGAAGAATCGCGAATTAACCCTGAAGGTTTGAGAATTAACCCTGAAGATTTGCAAATTAACACTGAAGGTTCACAAATTAACACTGAATCCTCGCAGATTAACCCTGAAGCCTCGCAAATTAACACTGAAGCCTGGCAGATTAACCCTGAAGATCTTCAAATTTACCATGAATCATCGCGATTAAGCGGATCATCTGATACCTACCGCCATCATCGAAACCTACGCTAAATTGGTATTTACCATCCAATATTTTAGAGCCACAAAAAAACAAAGCCCCTCTCAAAATGACGAAACATTTTGAAAAGGGGCTATTGATCAATCAGGAATTCCAAGTGCGATTTTTGCATATCGGGACATATTATCTTTTGTCCACGGTGGATTCCACACAATATTGACTTCTGTATCTTTTACTTCAGGCATGTCTGACATCGCGCGCTTGACATCTTGCTCGATGTGTCCAGCAAGTGGACAGCCCATTGCGGTCAATGTCATTGTAACGATTGCAGTGCCTTCATCATCTAAATCAATATCATAAACTAAACCTAAATTCACAATATCAATGCCTAACTCTGGGTCGATCACGGTTTCAAGTGCACCCCATAGATTATCTTTTAAGGCTTCATCCATGTTACAACCTCCTCTTATTTCCTTACTTCTATTATAAACAGATTTTATATTTATTTAAAGAAATAAAACTATTTCGCTTGCTCCGCAAACCAATTGCTTAAATGAATCATTGCTTCGCGGCTAACCTTATGATCTCTTCCTCTCTCCGTCACGTACTGTACTGGATAATCAGGTTGCTGTTCCAGTAATTGTTCGACGAAAGATGTTGAATGACTGAAAGGTACGACTTGGTCTTCTTCTCCGTGCCACACGAACAGTGGGCGCCCGTTCAACCGATCTAACTGCTTTGAAAGGTCAATTCCTTGTAAGGAAGCAATTTGCTCCTCAATCTCTTCTTGTGAAAAAGGAAGCTCTATGCCTTGTGAAGCAATACCTTTGATTAAATAATTGGCCATCTCTTGCGCTTTGGCTGAACCCATCATAATGCCAGCGTATGTAATCCAGTCATACTGAGTCAGCGCTGCTGCTGTAGAGATACCGCCCATACTCGTTCCCGCAAGTCCGAACTTTTCTTCCTTCATTAATCCTTGTTGCTGAACCCACGTATAAATCGTATGTAGCTCAGAAACGTTCGCCGAAACAATCTTCCAAAAATCTTGTTGAATTTTCATGAAGTCCGCCTCTTTTGCTCGTTCCCCATGATGGAAGCTGTCTGGCAATATGACGAGAAATCCTTTTTCGGCTAAATAATAGGCTTGTGCAAGGTTCTGCTCCTTTGAGCTCGTAAATCCATGAAAATAGACGACGACAGGTTTTTGTTGTGTTTCGTCATTCGATACTAGAAGGCTTGGAATTTGTTCAATGTTTTTGTGAGTGATGGTAATCAATCTCGCTCACCCTTTCGCTAAATGTTTTTCTACAATAGTATCTAAGAATAAACTGACATTCAACCAATACACGCAATGCCGGAATGCTTTCCGATACTTAATATGGTATACTGTATGAATTAGAGCGCGTTAACGATTAATTCAGCTGAGGTGAAAAACGATGGAAAAACATATTATTGCACTTGATCTGGACGGCACATTACTCACCGATCAAAAAACAATTTCTGAAAAGAATTTAAAAACAATCCAAGCTGCAAAAGAAGCGGGACATATCGTTGTCATTGCTACAGGCAGACCGCATCGTGGCAGTAAGCAATATTACGCCCAAATGGACTTAACGACACCTATGGTTAATATGAACGGTGCATATGTGCATCACCCAAGAGATAAAAGTTGGGGTGTCAAACATTCACCGATGCCTAAAGATACGGCATACGATATTTTCGATATTGCGAATCACTATGGTTCAAAAAACATCATGGCTGAGATTATTGACCAAGTATATATTGAAAAAAACGACGAGAGTCATATGACGAACTTTTTCACAGCAGGGCTTGAAGAATCAGCTATATTTGGCGATTTAAAAGAAAACTTAAAAACGGACCCATCGTCCATTCTTATTTATCCAGATAAAGAGGCAGTGCCAAAAATTCAGGAAGCATTGAATGAAAATCACGCGTCACTCATCGATCATCGTAAATGGATGGATCCTTTTAACGTTGTCGAAGTCATTCGTTCTGGCCTACATAAAGCAATCGGTCTACAGATGATTTCCAAGTATTACGACATTCCACAAGAACGAATCATTGCTTTCGGTGATGAAGACAATGATCTGGAAATGATTGAGTACGCTGGAGTCGGTGTAGCCATGGGTAATGGCATTGACGAGTTAAAAACGTTAGCGAAAGAAACAACATTGACGAATCAAGAGGATGGCATCAGTCATTTTCTTGAGGACTATTTACGCTTAAACAAAAAGCAATTCTCCAAAAACTAATTCGTTATTTATATTTTAAATATAATTGCACAATCTATACCTGAGCACTCGTAAAGTGTTCAGGTTTTTTCTTGTCGATTTCTCATGAGGAGGGCTTTGAGTGGACCGAGAAAAAAAGAAAACCACCGATGATCAGACAATACACCAAGAAGGTTCATCCAAGCCATCGGCGGCCGATCGTACGTTTACAGACAAAGACAGAAAACTGTCTGAAAAAGACCAACATACACGAGGAGGTTTTTAATTTGGCTAACAAATGGATTGAGCAAGCACGTCAAGCCGTACAAAGTTTAACCAACCAGCAGACGCATGCTAGTCAAGAGGATCGTCAAAAAGAGCTCGAACTCGTTCAACACAGTATCCAAGCTGCTTATGAACAAAGCACACCTGAAGAAGAAGAACAAGTTCGTGAGCTTGAGAACCAATTAAATAAGCATCTATAAAAAATTCTCGCCGCATTGAGCGACACAATTCCCCCTATTGTGTCGCTCTTTTTTGTAAAGAGTATGTAAAATTTGGTCATTTTCTAAAAAAATATGTTGTACTAATCAAAGAGATTACTTATAATGAAGTTGTTCCAATATTAACTACCAATAAGGGGGAAATTAGTTTTGAAAAAAGTTCTTATGTTGTTGGCTGCAATTTTGCTTGCCGGCCTACTAGTCGCATGCGGTTCAGATGATGAAGGTTCTGGAGATGGCGACAGCGGAAACTCTAAGCCAGATAAACTTGTCATGGGCTTTGTTCCATCCCAGGATGCAGAGACCATTGCAACTACTGTTGAGCCACTTGCTGACGAATTGGGAGAAATTCTCGATATTGAAGTTGAAGCTCGTACGATGACGAACTATAACGGCTTGGTTGAAGCAATGGGTGCTGAACAAGTACATATTGGATTCATCCCAGCGTTCGGTTATGTAATTGCTAACCAAGAATATGATATTGAAGTTATTTTAAAATCCATTCGCCATGGTTCTTCCACGTACAAAGCACAATACCTTGTACAAGCTGATTCAGATATCGAATCACTAGAAGATCTTGAAGGAAAAAGATGGGCTTATGCAGATGCTACATCTACTTCCGGTTTCTTATTCCCAGCTAACCAATTGATGCAGAAATTCGACATCGAATCTCCAGATGCGTTAACAACGGAATTCTTTGGTGAAACTGTCCAAGTAGGTGGCCACGATACAGCTGCAATCGCTGTATATGAAGGCGATGCTGATGTTGCGACAACATTTGATGATGTTCGTGAAAACTTGGAAGAAGAATACCCAGACATTAAAGATAAATTAAGAGTTTTAGAGTATACAGATGAAATTCCTAACGACACAATCTCTGTCATTCCAGAATTAGATGACGAGCTTGTCCAAGAAATCAAAGACGCTTTCATGTCATTTAATGATAATGAAGACATGATCAAAATCATGAACGACGTATACACTTGGGATGCTATTGATACAGCTGAACATTCTGAATACGACGTCGTTGCTGAAACTTATGAGCGCTTCGGTGATTCCGTATCACTCGATTAAAAAAATTTAAAAAAGTGATTCATTAAATGTACTAATTATGGTAGTTTATTAGAGGGAGGATGAATCCTCCCTCTTTCCCTATATTTATAGATGAATTCTGGGAAGATACATAAAAATCTTGAGGTGAAAATACATGATTCAATTTAAAGATTTATCCTTGGTTTATCCTAATGGAACGCAAGGTTTAAAGGATGTTAATGTGACGATCAATGACGGAGAATTTGTTGTTATCGTCGGCCTTTCCGGAGCTGGTAAGTCAACGTTTATTCGGAGTATTAACCGTTTGGTTACACCGACCGATGGAGAATTATTAATCGATGACGAAGACATACTCGGTTACAAAGGAAGTAAGTTACGTAGTCTTCGGACAAAAGTCGGAATGATTTTCCAAAACTATAATCTAGTAAAACGATCTAGCGTTTTTAAAAATGTTCTCGCTGGACGATTAGGCCACACTGGAACATTGCGATCCATTTTCAACCTCTTCAGCAAAGAAGATAAAGCGCTTGCTTATCAAAATCTAAAACGTGTAAACATTGAAGAAAAACTTTATAACCGTGCCGATCAGCTTAGTGGTGGACAGCAACAACGTGTAAGTATCGCTCGTGTATTGACACAAAAACCTGATTACATACTCGCAGACGAGCCAGTCGCTTCACTCGATCCACCAACTTCTCACCAAGTCATGAAATATTTGAAAAAAATTAATCAAGAAGACGGCATTACAACAATCGTTAACCTTCACTTCATCGATATGGCCATGGAATATGCTGACCGAATTATCGGGATGAGAGCTGGTGAAGTCGTCTTCGATGGTCCAGTATCCGAAGTTAGTGAAGAAACATTTGAAGAGATTTACGGCCGCTCCATTCGTGAGGATGATTTACGAGGTAGCGTTGAAGAAGATGGTGAAGCAAATGAATAAACCGTCCATTCAGGAAGATCGTTATGCACCGATGCTTTCTCCTTGGCGTGTGAAAGGAAAGATTACATTAATCTTTTTCTTGATCATCGGGTTATTGTTCTTTAGCTCACTTCAGACCGGTGTTGACCTACAAGCTTTAATCAGTGGACTATCGAACATGAATCAAATCATCGTGAAATTATTTCCACCAGACCCTGGAATTATAAACTTGGCGATGGACCGATTGATCGAAACGATTCACATGGCAATCATTGCATCAACATTTGCAACAATCATTGTTATTCCAGTTAGTTTACTCGCTGCTCGGAATTTGGCAACCAATTTATTTGTATACAATATTACTCGCTTTATTTTAAATATTTTGCGTACGATCCCTGATGTTGTTTTAGCTGTTATTTTCGTAGGACTTTTCGGGATTGGCGTATTCGGTGGTATTGTCGCACTTTTTGTTTTCTCTTTAGGAATTTTAGCGAAGTTAATTAGTGAAACGGTAGAGTCTATCGATATGGATTCCTTCGAAGCGATGCGTGCTTCAGGTGCAAGTTCTGTTCAAGCAATCGCTTTTGCAGTTGTCCCACAAGTATTGCCACAATTCACTTCGTTTTCGCTATATGTATTTGAGATTAACATCCGGGCATCGGTCGTTATTGGTTTAGTTGGTGCTGGAGGTATCGGAAACCTTCTCATGCAACAATTCAGCTTCTATAACTATGATGCTGTCATGATGATTATCCTAATTATATTTGCCGTTGTTGTCGTGATTGAATATATCAGCGGTAAAATTAGGGAGGCGGTTATATAATGGCACTAGAACAACCACCAAAAAAACAGATACCAACTTCTAAGCGGATAAAAAGAATCGCCATTGCATTAGCAGTATTGGCCATGTATATATGGACTTTCGTTTCCATTGATATCGACTTTGCTAGAGTCATCGAACGTGCCTCTGCAAACTTCAGTCGTGTCCTCCCTCGACTCTTCAGTCCAAACTGGGATATGGCTGGTGAAGTAGTCGAAATGATGATTGAAACGATTTTCATTGCGTATGTCGGTTCATTGGCAGCTGCAATTCTTGCGATTCCTTTAGGATTCCTTGCAGCACATAATATAACGAACAGCAAAATTTTAACCACAATTGGAAAATGGATTTTAAGTGCTGTCCGTGCTTTCCCTGAAATTATTCTAGCCATATTATTCGTTGTCGTCGTTGGTCCGACACCATTCGCTGGTATTCTAGCCATCGCCATTGGTTCAACAGGTATGCTAGGTAAACTTTATTCGGAAGTATTGGAATCAATCGATATGAACATTGTGGAAGCAATGAAGGCAAATGGTTCAAACGGCCTTCAAATTATGTTCCATGGTATTTTCCCTCAGATTATACCTGAATTTCTATCTTACGCGATTTATCGTTTTGAAGTAGACGTACGGGCATCAACTATTTTAGGTTATGTCGGTGCAGGTGGTATCGGTACGATGATTTTCTTTGCTCAGTCCTCTCGTAACTGGAGTGATATGGGGATGATTCTACTCGTGATTATCGTTGTCGTTACCATTATTGACTACACAAGCTCCTACATTCGAAAACGAATCGTTTAATAACTTACAAAAACACTGATTGTACCCTTCACTGAGTTCAATCAGTGTTTTTTTGTTTATAATTTTCAGCCATTTATAGACTGAATTAGATCAGTTGTGAAATAATGAATAACGGATGGGATAAGAATTTTCCTATTCATCTGATTTACTTATAGTGTATGATGGAATATGGTACTATACGAAGGAGTGACAACATGATTATTTTAAAAAACGATACGTTTATTGAACGAAAAGACGCCCTCATTGACATGGAAGACAGAGGTTTCCAATTCGGAGATGGAGTTTACGAAGTCATACGAATTTATAATGGGGAGTTCTTTTTACTGGAAGACCATCTCAAACGACTTCAGTATAGCTTGAATGAAGCTCAGATCGATGTCGACCTTACAAAGCGTCAAACCAAAGAGAAATTAATCGAGTTGGCTGAGAAAAATTCAGTCGATGACGGTGGACTGTATATTCAAATCAGTCGAGGCGTCGCACCCCGAAATCATTTGTTCCCTGCAGACGCAGAAGCAACAATCTTTGCTTATCCATTACCACTGAAAAAACCAACCGATCAACAAAAAAATGGCGTGAAAGCCATTCTGGATCAAGATATTCGTTGGCTCCGTTGCGATATCAAAAGTTTGAATTTAATGGGTAATATTTTAGCGAAGCAAAAAGCGAAAGACTCTGGAGCATATGAAGCAATCTTATATCGCGATGAAAACCACGTGACGGAAGGTTCTTCTACGAATATTTTCATTGTCAAAGACGGCAAATTAATCACTCATCCAAAAAACAATTATATTTTACATGGCATTACGCGAAAGTACATTCAGTTTTTAGCTGAGAAATTGGAAATCGAATTTGTCGAACGTGTTTATTCGGTGAAAGAAGTATTAGAAGCCGATGAAGTTTTCCTTACTTCTACGACTTCTGAAGTGACTCCAATTGTCGAGATCGATAACGAAAAAGTGAACGATGGACAGCCAGGACCGATTACGAAGAAATTATTAGAACAATACGATCAATATTTACATGTTGAGCGTTTAGATTAAGAGATTAAACAAATGAGCAGGCACTGACTTCGGTCGGTGCTTTTTTTTAAATGATAGTTTGATGTAAAAGTTGAAATTTAAAAAGTAAGATAAATTCGCCCTCGGAAACTAATGTAATACCGAAGCGGATAAGTATATTTTAAACGATAAAGAGCTCAAAATAGAGGTAAAGTTTGTGCACTCCATTTGATTAAAAGTATCCTATCAGGTGATAATTCACAAAAACGATGCTCTATCCCCGAATAGAAGTCTTCTAATCAAAGGTAACGGACAAAATTGATGCCCTATCCCTGAATAGAAGCGTTCTAATCAAGGGTAGCGAGTAAATACGATGCTCTATCCCCGAATAGAAGCTTTTCTAATCAAGGGTAGCGAGAAAAAATGACGCTCTATCTCCGAATAGAAGCCTTCTAATCAAGGGTAGCGAGAAAAAACAATGCCCTATCCTCGAATAGAAGCTTTCTAATCAAGGGTAGCGAGAAAAAATGACGCTCTATCCCCGAATTGAACTCTTATTTTTCTTCAATAATTTTTCCACACCATAGTAAAGGACAAAAAAGAAAATGACATGTCCAAGAAACCAATCGAAAACCGCAGCTAAGTCGGTTATCGCAGGTGTATCTGTTTTTGCAATAGTGGTCAATGGAAAGTATGTCAAAAAGGCTAAAAATGCTAGTAAAGCTGCCCACTCCATTCGCTTATCTTTTGAAGTGATTTTCTTTAAATTAATGGTCCATATATAAACGCGTACGAGAATGATCGCGACGAGCGTATGGAGAAAGAATTCAAACGCTGCAATCCAAATATTCACCTTACCTAACTCGATCAAAAAATCAATATTCATCAATAAAGTATATAATTGCTTACCTGTAAACTGTTCGATCAAATAAAAATAGAGACCCATTAAAATAGCAGAAAAGCTTCCTATTAAAATGGAAATAATCCACTGCTTCATCTTATTTCCTCCCTCAATAGATTAATTATTTCTTAGTTTTTCGCCGTTTTACTTTGATTTTCTAATTGACTTAGTTAGAAGCGCA
>NZ_VMHF01000002.1:0-103355 GCF_007559355.1 Allobacillus sp. SKP2-8
CCATCATAAAAAATGGGGCTGGCAAAGTTCTCGAATTTCTTTTGCATTTTTATCAGATTTTCTCTTGCAAAATACAAATCGGGCGCGATTGTGAAATAAGTTGTATTAAATAAAGGCTCTGTTAAGGTTTAGTGTTGATTTTCTAATGATGTTGCATTGAGTTGTTGAATTGTGAGAAACGAAGGTGGCGACTCCTGCGGGTCAACTAAGAGCGGCCACGTCCTGTGGCCAACGTTGACACTAGCCATCCATGGCGTCGGTATAGCACGAGTCTCGAGACCCCGCAGGAAGTGTCTTTCTTCCGAGGAGGCTCGAGCCGTGCCCGCGGTAAAGAAGACACTGCGATTTATCGCAGATGTCGCCCTTATGCCCTTTGGGTAAAAGCGTCCACCGGTAGCGGATCACAATATCAACAACGGCCTTTAACAAAGCCTAAATAAAAGGAGCTAAATCCCTCAAGATTTAGCTCCTTTTCGTATCCTATTTACTTCTCTATATTTGGGGTCAAAAACTCACTTCTGAAGGATAAATGGCTGGGAACTATTTGCTTTAAGATTGCTCTAAACAACAAATAATTTTGCTATAAAATCCATCTAAATTAAAAGCTATTGCCTTTGATTTCTTACTCCCCTATTCCCACTCAATCGTGGCAGGTGGTTTACTCGTAATGTCATACACAATACGATTCACATGTGGAACTTCATTTACGATTCGATTTGATACTTTCTCTAAAACATCAAATGGAATTCTTGCCCAATCGGACGTCATACCATCAATTGAATTGACTGCACGGATGCCTACTGTATGATCGTATGTCCGTTGATCACCCATAACGCCAACACTTTGGATGCCAGGTAAAACAGTGAAATACTGCCATACTGTTTTATCCAATCCTGCTAACATAAATTCTTCTCGCAAAATAGCGTCTGATTCACGAACAATTTCTAATTTTTCTTCTGTCACTTCTCCAAGGACGCGAATGCCTAAACCTGGTCCAGGAAACGGTTGACGCCAAACGATATGTTCTGGAATCCCTAACTCTTCACCTAGCTTCCGGACTTCATCTTTGAACAAAGTATTTAACGGTTCAATTAAATTCAATTTCATTTTTTCCGGTAGTCCACCAACATTGTGATGGCTTTTAATTGTTTGCGCAGTTTTCGTACCACTTTCAATGATATCCGTGTAAAGGGTTCCTTGTGCTAAAAAGTCAACGTCTTCAATTTTCGAAGACTCTTCATCAAAAATATAAATAAACTCATTACCAATTATTTTCCGTTTTTTCTCTGGATCACTGACACCTTCAAGTTTGGCTAAGAACCGATCTTTCGCATCAACTTGAATGACATTCATATGGAAACCTTCCTTGAACATCTTCATGACATCTTCAGCTTCATTTTTACGTAGTAAGCCATGATCAACAAAAATACATGTTAATTGATCTCCAATTGCTTGGTGTAACAATACAGCAACGACAGAGGAATCGACACCTCCACTTAATGCACAGATGACTTTTCGGTCTTTCACGGATTCTCGAATTTTTTCAATTTCTGTTTCAATGAAATTCTTCATCGTCCATTCGCCGCTGCATCCACAAATTTCATACACAAAGTTTTTCAAAAGGTCATTGCCATAAACCGAGTGACCTACCTCTGGGTGAAATTGAACGCCGTAAAACTTTTTCTCCTCATTACTGATCGCAGCAATTGGACAGGAAGGATTTTTGGCATCGACTTGGAAACCTTCAGGCATTTCCACAACATGGTCACCATGACTCATCCAGACAATTTGCTCTTCCGGCAATGTATGAAATGTCGCCGACTGGTTTCCTGTTAATGTTATTTTTGCTTTGCCGTACTCGCGCTGTGCAGCGGGTTCAACACGTCCGCCAAGTTTGTAGGCCATTAATTGCATGCCATAACAAATCCCTAAAACAGGTATGTCTAATTGGAAGATCTCTTCGTCAATAGAAAATGCATCATTCTCAAACACACTATTTGGGCCACCGGACAAAATAATTCCTGTTGGCTTCAAATCTTTTAGTTCTTTTGCGGAAAGGTCATTCGGATGGAGTTCACTATAAACGCCTAATTCTCTAATCCGACGAGTAATGAGTTGGTTATATTGACTTCCATAATCTAAAACAATTATTTTTTCTTCTTGCTTCATACCTACACCTCGACTATTTTGATTCGTTACATTGAGTAATTCGGTGCTTCTTTTGTAATTTGCACATCATGTGGATGGCTTTCTCTCAATCCGGCATTCGTGATTCGAACAAACTGTGAATCCTCACGAAGTGCTTCTAAATCTTTTGTTCCGCAATAACCCATTCCAGATCGCAATCCACCAACTAATTGATAAAGAGTGTCTGCGATTGAGCCTTTATAAGGGACACGTCCTTCGATTCCTTCAGGGACAAATTTCTTCGATTCACCTTGGAAATAGCGGTCCTTACTTCCTTTTTCCATAGAAGTTACAGAGCCCATTCCACGATAAACTTTATACTGTCGACCTTGAAAAACTTCTATATCACCAGGGCTTTCCTTCGTACCAGCAAACATACTGCCAAGCATCACAGCGTGACCGCCTGCAGCGATTGCTTTCACGACTTCTCCGGAGTACTTGATTCCTCCATCTGCAATAATGCTGACTCCATGTTTTCTAGCTTCGGTTGCACAATCATAAATAGCGGTAACCTGTGGAACACCTACACCGGCAACTACACGGGTTGTGCAAATGGAACCTGGGCCAATTCCAACTTTCACGACATCGACACCAGCATCGATTAATGCTTTTGTACCTTCTTTTGTCGCAACATTACCTGCAATTAAATTCACCTGTGGATAGGTTTCTCTCAATTTTTTGATTGCATCCAATACACCTTGTGAATGACCATGGGCTGTATCAATGACTAACGCATCAACACCAGCCTCAACGAGTTTCTGTGAACGAACAAGGACATCACCTGTCACACCAATGGCTGCAGCTACCAATAATCTACCTTGACGATCAACTGCAGAGTTTGGATATTCAATCACCTTTTCGATATCTTTAATCGTTATAAGACCTTTTAACACGCCGTTTTCATCAACTAAAGGAAGTTTCTCCACCTTATATTTTTGGAGAACTTTTTCTGCTTGCTCCAATGTCGTATCAACAGGTGCGGTAATAAGCTGTTCTTTTGTCATAACATCATCGATTGACAATGAATAATCTTCAATAAAACGAAGATCACGATTAGTGATGATTCCGATTAATTTTTGTTCTGATTCATTGTTGACGATTGGTACACCTGAAATCCGGTATTTACCCATCAAATGCTCAGCATCATAAACTTGGTTTTCAGGAAGAAGAAAAAATGGATTTGTGATCACGCCTCTTTCTGAACGTTTCACTTTGTCCACTTGTTCTGCCTGTTCTTCAATCGACATATTTTTATGGATAACACCAAGCCCGCCTTGTCTAGCCATAGCGATTGCCATGCCTGATTCAGTAACTGTATCCATTCCTGCACTCATAATTGGTATTTTTAAGTTTAACGTGTCAGTCAAAGTAACATCTACTTTAACATCACTCGGTAAAACGGTAGATTCTTGTGGCAGTAACAGTACATCATCAAATGTTAAGCCTTCTTTATTGAACTTGTTTTCCCACATATGTGTCGCCCCCTTTACGAAAATATTATTAAAAGACTATCAATCAAAATTTGCATTGTCAACACACCAAATAAATGTTCAACTAGTCACAAAATACTGACATTAATCAGTTGTTAAAAATGTGAATGGCTCTGTTTTCTGATTTGAAATATGAACTTGTAGAGATGGCATTTTTTCTTTCAATTGCTGTTGCAAACCTTCTTTCATCACTTGTTCGATATGATGTCCAGGGTCGATCATGGCAAGTCCCATACCTAAAGCATCATGAGCAGTGTGAAAATAAACATCTCCTGTAATTAGCACATCCGCTCCCATTCGCTTCGCTTGAGAGATATACTTATTTCCATCGCCACCAATAACCGCAATGGTGCGAATGTTTTTATCTTCTTTACCGACAAAGCGCAAGTTCGGAACATCATATGCTTTTTTTACGAGTTGTGCTAGTTCTCGAAGTTTCATCGGTTCTGCTAACTTCGCAATTCGACCTAACCCATAAGATTCGCCTTCAACTTTCAATGGATAAACATCATAAGCCATCTCTTCATAAGGATGAGCTTTTTTCGCTAACTCAATGGTTTGATTCAAAATCCCTTCCGGAACAATTGTATCCATTCGATACTCTTCCACTCGCTCTAATTCATCTTCACTTCCGATATATGGATTAGCTCCTTCTTGTGGTTTAAACGTACCGATTCCTTCAAGATTAAACGTGCAATGACTATAGTTACCGATAAACCCAGCTCCAGCATCGGCAAATGCTTGACGGATTTGGTTTTCATGACTTTTTGGTACATGAATGACGAGCTTATACAACTTTTCTTCAGTTGTTTTGACGAGCACATCTGTGTCCGTCAAATCTAGTTTTTCCATCAATAAATCATTTACGCCACCACGCGCGATGTCTAAATTGGTATGTGCCACAAAAAGAGAAATGTTATGTGTCAGTAATTTTTTTGTAATCCTCCCCTTTTCGCTATCCCAATTAATTTCTTTAAAAGGTTTAAAGATAAACGGATGGTGAGCAATAATTAGGTCGATTTCCTTTTCAATCGCTTCATCAACAACACTTTCAAGTACATCCAATGTAACCATGATTCGATTGGCATCACTATTGGGACTACCAACTTGCAAGCCAATCCGATCTCCTTCAAACGCTAACTTTTTTGGAGCAATCTCCTCCATGACATTCATTACATCCTTTACTTTTGTCATTGCAATTCCTCCTTAATCCATGTTTTTTGCTGTTCAAAAAGCTTGATTTTATCTTCATCTGGATGTTTCGCTTGCTTGATTTGCTGAATAATCTTTTGTTTCTTTTCCAGAACATGTTGCCATTTCTCTATAAAAGCCGGATTTTTTTCTTTCATGAGAAACGGTCCTAAATATATTTCTTTATCTGTTAATTGTTGAGAATGTTCACTTTTCTCCAAAACAAGGATTTCATAAATATAACCTTCATCGTTAATGATTCGTTCACCTATGATTTGATAGCCGTAACTTATTGAAAACGCTCTAATGGAAGAAGCATCGATGTTCGGCTGGAGAATCAATCGGTTGACGCCCTCTAGCTTCTCTGGGTGACTCTCAAGAATGGAACGTATTAGTGTACCTCCCATTCCAGCAATGACGATCGTGTCTACTTCATTTGGTTTGATTACC
Organism: Allobacillus sp. SKP2-8; assembly: GCF_007559355.1. Lineage (NCBI taxonomy): Bacteria > Bacillati > Bacillota > Bacilli > Caryophanales > Bacillaceae > Allobacillus > Allobacillus sp. SKP2-8. The sequence goes on from NZ_VMHF01000002.1 coordinate 5,319, forward strand.
TCTAGACCATTGCCTAACCTGACGTCAATTTGCTTTTGTAAGTTCATTTTGTTTACTTGTGATTGAGCAGATTCATATGGTCCTCGATTGACCTCACCGGCAATTGCTTGAACGTCGGGTCGATTCAAACAAACAGCGCACGGCAAATAGGCGTGATCTGAACCGATATCTGCAAACTTCCTCACATTTTCAGGTAAAAATTCGATAACTTGATTTAATCGATTCGATATTTCCAAAGCGCTCATACCTTTCCAGTATTAAAAAATCCAGAAACAAAAGAATTTCTTTTGCTTCCGGATTCATTGATTTTATGCTTAATTGCCCGCTCCATCTACTAACCATTCAGCAAGTTTCTCTGCATTGCTTTGGTCAAGATTAATTGCTGGCATTTGTCCTTTACCGTTTTGGATAATCTCTACGATTTCACTCGCGTCATAGCGATCACCGACACTGGTCAAATCAGGACCCATTCCACCTTCTAACTCCCCACCATGACAGGACATACAGTTATTGCTATAGATATCTTCTGGAGCTAGATCAGTTGTTTCTGCGCTTTCTTCTCCTTCACCTTCTGCGTTGTTCATTTGTGCCATTCCGACACCACCCATGATAATCATCGCTAAGATGCCTAGAATTCCAATAAGATAATATGGTGCTGCTGCGTTTCTTTTCATGACATATTGACCTCCTTCAGTTGGATCTATGTAGTATTCTTCGTTTACAAAGCTATATCTATTTTACTTGAAAAGTGTTCAAGAGAAAAGAGATAAATGTGAAGATTTATATAACAATCAATGCAAAGAACAATAAAATTCCAACAAATCCAGAAATAACTAAATAATAGACTTTATTTATCCATCCAAAAGCAATCCAGGCCATTCCCTGAATCACAATCAGAAGATTTAACCAAAAACCGCTTCCCAACCATTCATACACAATCAATGTTGAACCGATGAGTGCTGTCATAAAGAACAAGACGATCACAACATGCGTAAATATGGATTGTGCTTTATTAAAATAATACCAATGTAAGCTAAGAATGAAAATAAAGATCAAAAAAATAATACACTGAACAATAATCTGTTCTGAAAATAAAGGTGCGATGACAATAAATGCCGGAAGAAGAAGGAAAAGAAGAAGCAGATCAAGCCCGATGAATATCTGTCTTTTCATGGAAGTCATTGATTGCTTTTCCTCTTCTACCCCTTCCCCATAGGTATATAATGCTAAGAGAAAATTACAATATTTTTCCGGTAGTAGCTGGTTTTTCTTCCAGTTTGAAATTTCATCGATGATTATTTTATTTTTTTCTTTATCCATACCAAGCCTCCGAGACGACTTATTCTAAGAAATCTTTCAATCGTTTACTTCGACTTGGATGTCTTAATTTACGTAATGCTTTCGCTTCAATTTGTCGGATTCGCTCTCTTGTTACACCAAATACTTTCCCGACCTCTTCTAACGTCCGCGTACGGCCATCGTCCAATCCGAAACGAAGTCGCAATACATTTTCTTCTCGGTCCGTCAGCGTATCAAGAACGTCTTCCAGCTGCTCTTTGAGGAGCTCATAAGCTGCATGATCGGAAGGTGAGGTTGCTTCTTGATCTTCGATGAAGTCACCTAAATGGGAGTCATCTTCTTCACCGATCGGTGTCTCTAAGGAAACAGGTTCTTGGGCGATTTTCAAAATTTCACGTACTTTATCCGGTGTGAATTCCATTTCTTCAGCAATTTCTTCTGGTGTTGGTTCACGACCTAAATCTTGAAGCAACTGTCTTTGTACTCGAATTAGCTTATTGATTGTTTCGACCATATGAACAGGAATCCGAATCGTTCTTGCTTGGTCAGCGATGGCACGAGTGATCGCTTGGCGAATCCACCATGTTGCATACGTACTGAACTTAAATCCTTTGCGATAGTCAAATTTCTCAACCGCTTTGATTAAGCCCATGTTACCTTCTTGTATTAAATCCAAGAACAACATTCCCCGACCAACATAACGTTTTGCGATACTGACGACTAAGCGGAGGTTGGCTTCAGCCAGACGTCTTTTCGCTTCCTCATCGCCTTGTTCAATCCGTTCCGCTAAACTAATCTCATCGTCCGCAGTCAACAGGTCAACCCGTCCAATTTCCTTTAAATACATACGGACAGGGTCATTGATTTTCACTCCTGGAGGCACACTCAAATCGTTTAAATCAAATTCTTCTTCCTTAGAAATCTTCTGCATACTCGGATCGTCTTCACTTTCACCGATGAGGTCGATTCCTTGCTCCGCTAATGTTTCATAAAACTCATCCATTTGTTCGGAATCCAATTCAAAGTGACCTAATTTATCTGCAATCTCTTCGTATACAAGAACTCCACGTTTCTTTCCGATTTCCAGCAGTTGGTCCTTGGATTGTTCTACTGTCAATTCTTGATCTATTGGCTTTTCAGCCATGAAAACCCCTCCTTCCAAACTGACTACGTGAGCTTGGATATATTACTTTTCTTCCTCAATTCGAGCATTTTCATACCTATTCGGGCTGCTGACTTTGGATCATTCTCTCTTTCTGCTTGTTTCAACATGGATTCCAATGCTCGAATTTCTTGATCTATATCACTTTCTTTTTCAATTGCAAGAAAGTAATCTTCCAGTTCGTTCTGTTCCAAATCTTCATTAATTTCCTTCAGTGAAATTTCAATAGCTAATTGCTTGTATTGCTCTTCAGGTAACCGTTCAACAAATTGGCTGACATTCGGTTCGTTGCCTTCCTCATAATAAGCATAGAGATAGGTGACTAATACCTGATGCTCTTGGATATTGAACGCTGAACCTAATCGCTGTTGAACTGTTTCTGCAAACGCTGCATCCCTTAACATGTGAGCAATTAAGTTTCTTTCTGCTGTATGATGTGCTGCATATAGCTTCTCGCTTTTCCTTGTTCTTCCCGTTTGAACGTTTTTACCACCATGTTTATCATTAACCTTCATGGTTTTCTTTATTCTGGAAGTTCGCTTCTCAATCTCCTCGATCAGTGTTTCACGATTCAAATGAAATGCATCTTCAAGATCTTTTAAATGAAAATCACGTTCAACTGGATACTCACTTGTTGCGATTATGTCCAAAGCTTTTTCAATATATGCAATACGATCATGGTCAAGATTTAAGTTGTAGTCTTTTTTATAGTAATCCAATGCAAATGCAATAAAAGTTTGAGCTGGTTGAAGAACTTTCTGTTTAAAATATTCTCCTCCATATCGGTCAATATATTCGTCAGGATCGAGTCGATCTGGAATATAGGCCACTCGAACTTCTACACCTGCCTTACGTAAGATGTTCGCAGATTTGAAACTCGCATTCCGGCCCGCATCATCTCCGTCGAAACAGATCACTGCCTGTTTTACATATCTTTTTAAAGTTTTCGCATGGGACTCAGAAAGACTCGTTCCCAAAGTGGCGACCGCATTATAAACGCCTGCTTGGTATGCTTTGATGACATCCATATATCCTTCAAAAAGAATAACTTCCTTTTCTTTTTGAAAATGTTTTCTTGCTAGATGAAAATTGTATAAAACCCTTCCTTTATGGAAAAGCTTGGATTCAGGACTATTTAAATACTTCGGCTCTTGATGCTCTTTAAATGCTCGTCCTCCAAACGCAATAATTTTCCCTTGATGATTTTTAATCGGGAAAATGACGCGATCTTGAAAACGATCATAATAACTCCCTTGATTGTTTGACTGAATCAGTCCATATTCAGCCAACTGTTCAAGTTTATATCCTTTTCCTTTTAGAAAAGCGGCTAAGAACTCATTACGGTCTGGAGAGAATCCTAATTGAAACTCTTCGATAGTCTCAGGCTCAAACCCTCTTTTTTTCAAATAATTTAAGCCTGATTTTCCGTCAGAAGTGTGTTTGAGCACATGATGAAACAATTTGGCTGACCAATCATATGCTTGTAAAACACCTTCTTGCTCTTCAGAGTAATATGATTCTTGTGGTTGGATAAACCACTCACCTGAGATTTCTTCACCACTTTTGCGAGCTAAAAGTTGGATAGCTTCTGTGAAATGAATGGACTCAATCTCCATTAAAAAACGGAGTGCATTGCCTCCTTTTCCACAACCAAAACAGTGAAAAATCTGTTTCTCTTGTGAAACAGAAAATGACGGCGTATTTTCTCCATGAAATGGACATAGACCAAAAAAGTTTCTTCCTTTCTTAGTCAATTGAATATATTCACTAATTACATCGACGATATCACTCGTTGATAAAAGTCGATCGATCACTTCTTCAGGCACCTTGTTCATTTTTATCACCATATTTATATATCATTCGATAAAAATACCATAAACCCTTCATCAATCGACATTTTTTGTGAAAACTTCGTGAACACCACAGCAAAAGAACTAATTGTTTTTCTTTTACCCTTCTAAAAGCAATCGAAAACGTGTCGACTCTTGAGTTTAAAGGGATTTTGTAGCATTTTTATGTACGTTGAGTTCATTCAAAAACTTAGCCTTTGGAGTGATATGATATTTCTCACAAATATTGATTATAAAACAAAGTTGTCGAGAATGCTAACTTTTTGCTGATAATTTCTTAGGTTTTACGATTTGTTTTAAAACAGGAGATTATTCAAAGTGACAAATATGAAAAGGGAACAAAAATATAGAGGCGGGAATTTATCGATTTCACTTGATTCCCAACCTCTCAGATTGACGCATATACTTATGTGAACCGTTACTTGATTCACGATTAACAATATAAATATATTAAATTTTATTGTTGTTTTTATAATATATTTCTAAAATGATGTTTGCTGTTTCTTCGACAGCCTTGTTGGAAACATCAACCGTCTCACAACCGATTTTCCCGACAACTTGATCAAAGAATGAGTTTTCTTTTTGGATTCGTTCTAACTTTGCGTAGTTGGCTGTGTCATCAAGACCCAGTGACTTTAGCCGCTCTTTACGAATATCATTCAATTTTTGACTATCAATCCGTAAACCAATACATTTGTTTGGATTCACTTTGTATAATTCATCTGGTGGGTCTACCTCAGGAACTATTGGTACATTGGCAACCTTTATTCGTTTATGAGCCAAAAATTGAGATAAAGGCGTTTTGGATGTTCTTGACAATCCGATTAATACAAGGTCTGCTTTTAGAATGCCCTTTGCGTCTCGTCCATCGTCATATTTAACTGCAAATTCGACTGCTTCAATCCGTTTGTAATAATCTTCGTCAAGTTTATGTACTAAACCTGGTTCAAGTTTTGGTTCTATTCCTAAATAATCTTCAAGACGATCCAGTAATGGTCCTAGTAAATCAACTGCTATCACATTATTTTTTTTAGCCATATCCATTAATTGATATCGAAGTTCTGGTTTCACGAGTGTGAATGCAATCATCCCATTATTTTCTTTTGCCAATGTGATTGCTTCACGTAGCGTTCCTTCATCATCTACATAGGGAATCCGCTGAATTTTATCTTCGTGACCGTTAAACTGACTTAACGCTGCTTTCGCTAACAGTTCAGCCGTTTCACCCACTGAGTCTGATAATACATAAAATTTAAACGGGTTCATAGGTTCCCTCCTCTTTTAATCTTCTTTTACCAATTCGACGAAAGCACGGGTGATATTTGTCTTTGTCACTCGGCCGATGACTTCCAATCCGTCATTTTTTTCATTAATAACGGGTAGGGCATCTATTTGATTTTCGATTAACTTATTTGCTACGTCAATCAGCAGTTCATCTTTTTTACAAACTTTGATCATCGGCATTCTTGTCATAATAATATGTACAGGAACCTCCTGTAAACTCTGTTGGCCAAGACTGGCACGAAGTAAGTCTTTTCTAGATAAAACACCTTGTAAGCGTGAGGCTTCATCCACGACAAAAAGAGTTCCGACATCCTCTAAAAACATCGTTGTAATAGCATCATATACACTAACATGTTCATTGACTACAACTGGAACCGAAAAGTGCTCACTGACTTTCATTTTTTTGATATTATGCGTCAGTAATTCGTTTCTAGTTTTACCTGTATAAAAATAACCGACACGTGGTCTTGCGTCTAGAAATCCAGCCATTGTCAGGATGGCTAAATCAGGTCGCAAGGTAGCTCGCGTCAATTTTAGTCGATCAGCAATATGTTCACCAGTAATCGGTCCGTTCTCTTTGACGATTGAAACAATCTCTTCTTGACGGGCGGAAAGTTCCATTTCATTCACCACCTTACCTTCGATTACGTTATACTTTTTGCTATTCATTATATCCGATTCGTGCTAAAAATAAAATAAAGGATGACTCATTGTACGAAATTTGTCACCCTTTTACTCTTCTAATAAATGAATTTGATCTAAAAATCGTTTGCTTTTGATGAACATTCCACCGTAACGATCATAATAGTCATCCAGTAATTTTCTTAGCCATTGAATGGTTTCTTTTCTCAGCTGAATATTCCGTATTCGCTTTATACTTGTTTCACTCATTGTTTGCAGCAGTTTATGAATTGAACTCGGTAACGATACAGCGTCAGACGCTTTATACTGGCATTGCTGGCAGAGTACACCACCTTCAGTTATGGAGAAAGCAACAATTGGTTCATCAATATGACCATTTACGCATTCTTTTAAAACTGGAGCAAAACCACCGATCTGGTATAACTTCAATTCAAGCATCATCGCAATGATTGCTGGTGGATTCTCATCTTCTGCCATCTTTTCTAAACTGGCTAACAGTTCTAGAAATAACAATTCATACTTTTCGCGTTCATTCATCATTTTCGATACCAACTCAGCTATGTATGTCGCATACCCGGTTTTTACGATGTCTTCCCGAATTTTCCTCATACTATCCAATACCTCGGCTTGTTGAATCGTACCCAACCCAGTCGAAATGCGCATGACAAATATTCCATAGATAAATGGCTGCGTAACCGCAGCCATTCGACTTTTTGATTTTTTGGCACCCCTGGCAACACCGCTGATCAGTCCATACTCGCGTGTAAACAGGGTGACTATTTTATTTGTTTCGCCATAATCCTTTGTTCTTAAGACAATGCCTTCAACTTTTTCAAACATCTAGCATCCCTTACTTTCTCAATGTACCCCTTATTTCGTTTCTACCTGTGAAACAGATGACAATTCTTCCGTGTCCTCATCTGCTTTTTCTTCACTCAACTCTTCAACTTGTTTCATCAACAAGTAAGCTTCAAGGTTTCCTGTTTTCTCAAATAATTTCCATGGCAATTCACTCATCATGTCCTCCACCTTTCAGTAATTTGAACTGAAAAAATGACTCATTTGTTATTTTCTCCGGTTTTGGTTAGTTCATAAGTTTTAATAATTACCATTTCAGCGATTGTTTAGTACTCATCCTCACGATATCCGTATTCCCGTAGTTGTGAGGCACGGTTGCGCCAATCTTTTTGAACTTTTACCCAAAGTTCCATAAATACTTTTGAACCAAGCAAGTTTTCAATATCTTTTCTAGCCTCGGTTCCAATTTGTTTCAACATATTCCCTTGTTTTCCGATAATAATCCCTTTTTGTGATTTTCTTTCGACAATGACAGTTGCTTGTACATCGATAATGTCCTTGTTTTCCTGCTTTTTAATCGATTCGATGATCACAGCGACTGAATGAGGTATCTCTTCCCTCGTATGATGAAGTACTTTCTCTCTGATCAATTCACTAATGATAAAACGCTCTGGATGATCTGTTACATGATCTTCTGGATAATATTGTGGGCCTTCAGGCAATTGATCAACCAATACCTCCAGTAATCTGTCAACATTATTTCCTTGCAGTGCGGAAATTGGCACAACTTCAGCAAACGGAAGTTTTTCACGGTATTGATCAATCAAAGGCAGTAAATCATCTGGATGGACTTCATCAATTTTGTTGATAACAAGTAATACAGGTTGCGAAATACCTTTTAACTTTTCAATGATAAATTCGTCGCCTTTTCCATAGCCTTCCTTTGCATTAACCATGAACATGATTGCATCTACTTCATTTAGTGTGTCAATCGATGACTTTACCATGAAGTCACCGAGTCGGTGTTTCGGTTTATGAATTCCAGGTGTATCTATAAAAATCAATTGATACGTATCTGTTGTTAAGACACCTTGAATTTTGTTGCGTGTTGTTTGTGGTTTGTCACTCATGATCGCAACCTTTTGACCAATCACATAATTCATGAATGTTGATTTCCCAACGTTAGGTCGACCGATGATTGCTATAAAACCTGAGTGATAGTTTTCTGATGACTGCATATTTATTACACCTACTTGTATTCTGTTAGTGGTATTTTACTACATTTGAACTGAAATTTCACAACATCGACAAAGGTAGTAGAAATTAGACAAAGACAATGTTGATTTTATTTCATTTTACCCAAAATGCGATCGAGTAAATCTTTTTAATGAATTCATTTTTGTATGCCGCGTACTTATTGAAAATAGTATCATTAGATGGATAATAAGCAACTTGCGAGCACTAATCCCTTAAACGCTAAAACATTTTTGTGATAATGAATTTTTTTCTATAAGTTAATTAATTGGTATGATCAAAATACGAAACCCCAGCTTTGAACTTTTTAACATTCGTTCACTAACTGGGGGCTGTCTGGATTATGGCTCTAATGCCTTTTTTAAAATGGCTTTGTTAAAGTCCGTTGTTGATATTGTGATCCGCTATCGGTGGACGCTTTCCGCGGGCACGGCTCGAGCCTCCTCGGAAGAAAGGCACTTCCTGCGGGGTCTCGAGACTCGTGCTATTCCCGCAGGAGTCGCCACCTTCGCTTCTCACAATTCAACAACTCAGTGTACATCATTCGAAAATCAACACTAAACCTTAACAGAGCCTTTAAAATAAAGCATTCATAAATTCAATTACTTTCGGGAAAAAGATAATTATTCCGACCATCGCAGCAAAAATGGCGGCTACCAAGACAGCTGCCGCACTTATATCTTTAATATTTTTGGCTGATTCGTGTTCTTCTTTAAACAATACATCTGTAAGTAGCTCAACCACCGTATTCATTAACTCAAATGCTAAAACAAAGCCGATGGCCAATATAACAAAGAGCCATTCAAAAACAGAGATGCGAAAAAGGAAACCTGAAAATATGACCACAAACATGATGATGACATGTATACGCATATTAAATTCTGTTTTCAATGAGGTAATGACGCCTGTGACGGCATAACCCAACCCAATTCGATCTCTATTTTTTTTATTTTTCATGGCGAGTTAACCCAAAATCATCAAGTAGATGATCTTGTCGTTCCATCATTTCTTTTTCTTCTTCTGTCGTCATATGATCATAACCCAATAAATGCAAGAAACCATGAACAGCAAGAAAGCCTAATTCCCGATTGAATGAATGACCATATTCATTTGCTTGTTCATTGACCTTTTCAATGGAAATGATGATATCACCAAGATGCCGAGGTAAATTATCTCCCCGGATCTCAATTTCTTCCTCCCCGTGTTCCTCGAGGGCAAACGAAATCACATCGGTTGGCTGATCTTTGTCACGGTATTGCTTATTAATTTCTTGAATCGTTTCATTATCGACAATGGTTATCGATAATTCGGCGTCATTCTCAATCTCTTCTTTTTCTCGTGCGTAATCAAGTAGCTTTTCCAGTAATTCTAGTTGATTTTGTTCGAGTTGGTTTGTTTCATCGTTAATATCAATAATCATGAGTGAGCCTCCTTTACCTTAGCTTCTTGAATGGAATCCGATGGATAGTCAATCCGCTCGTGAAAAACACCGTTTAACACGCTGTGAATAGAGTTTTCAATTATTTTTAAATCGCTCAAAGCTAATTGACTGTCATTTAACTGCTCGTCCATTAATCGGTTATTCATGATCGAGCTGACGAGCTTTCTGATCTCTTCCTTCGTTGGATTTTTCTTCGATCGGACCGCTGCTTCAACAGAATCACATATATTGATGACAGCAGCTTCCTTTGTTTGTGGAATTGGACCTTTGTAACGAAAGGCCGATTCTTCTACATCATCATTCGTTTGCTTTTTTGCTTTATGGTAAAAGTAACTTAGTAATGTAGTACCGTGGTGTTGTTCGGTAATTTCAATTATTTCTTCCGGCAATTTATACTGTCTCAATATTTCAGCACCTTCATAAGGATGGGCCAAAATGATTTTGGCACTTTCTTCTGGTGATAGTTCATCATGTGGGTTATCTATATTTTGCTGGTTTTCGATAAAATAATGTGGCCGAAGTGCCTTCCCCACATCATGGTAATACGCAGCTACTCTCGCTAATAATCCGTTAGCTCCTATGGCTTCACATGCCGATTCGCTTAGATTGGCAACCATGACACTATGGTGATAGGTGCCAGGCGCTTCAATCAGAATTTTTTTCAATAAAGGATGGTTAGGATTGGATAACTTCAAAAGCTTAGACTCCGTCAATAGGTTCAGCCCTGCTTCAAACAACGGGAGCAGCCCGAGTGCCAAGACAACGGAGACTAACACGGAAAGACCAGCGAACAATAAAGACAGAAATAAATTCAGTGTGAAGATTTCTGTTTCTATAGGAATGACAAATGTAATAACGAGCAACCAATGGACAAACAGTAGGAACGCTGAGTTTTTAATTAACGATACACGTTCGATTAATGATCCTAGAAAGTAAATCGCAACCATTTGTGAAATTTGATAATAAAGGAAAGAGATTATGAAAGCATCTGTGAAATGCGCGTGAAAAATACTTGCCGTAATTAAAGACATCCAAACTGTCGATATAATGGCAATCCGCTCACCAACTAATCGATTCATTAAAATGGCGTAAGCAGCTACAGGTGCAATATAAAACAACATCGAATGATCAGGACCAAATACGTTAGTGATCAATAATAAGAAGTACATGCCAAGATTCAACAAGACGAAAGATATAGCCGTATTCTTTGACCAATTGTTATTCGTCGTTCGTAATTCCATATACATCAGCATAAACATACAGACAGAAATAACACTCATTACAGTAAACAAGTGAAGTGATTTGTCACCTTGCAAGTATTGAATCATCAAAATAATAACAAAAACGGCAGGCAAACTGATACTACAGATGACTGCCGAAAAACGAGATGATTGATTTCTTGTATGATTAAAAAGCGTTTTATTCTCGTATTGATCCATTGAAATCCCCAACTTCATTTCTTTTTATTTATTCATCTTCATAAGCTTCGATTATTCGTTGTACGAGTGGGTGTCGAACGACATCGGAGCCTTTCAGATAATTGAATGAGATTCCTTTAATGTTTTTGAGTTTTTGTTCAGTTACTTTCAATCCTGAAATGACACCTTTTGGCAGGTCAATTTGTGAAACATCACCCGTAATCACCATTTTTGAACCGAATCCTAAACGAGTCAAGAACATTTTCATTTGTTCTGGCGTCGTATTTTGAGCCTCATCCAATATGACAAAAGCATCATCCAATGTACGGCCTCTCATGTAGGCCAAAGGAGCGATTTCAATCGTACCTCTTTCCATCAATCTGTCCGTATGCTCTACACCAAATATATCGTGCAAGGCATCGTATAGCGGACGTAGATATGGATCTACTTTTTCTTTTAAGTCACCAGGTAAGAAACCAAGGCTTTCTCCCGCTTCAACGGCTGGACGTGTCAATACCATGCGTTTAACATCGCCATTTCGCAATGCTTTGGCGGCCAATACAACAGCCAAATAGGTCTTTCCTGTTCCGGCCGGCCCTATACCAAAAACAAGGTCGTTCGCTTTAATGGATTGAACATAATCTCTTTGTCCCAATGTCTTAACGCGAATCGGTTTTCCTTGTTGATTTTTCGTGATTTCATCTTCAAAGAGCGTTTCGAATTGCTCGATTTTTCCTTGTTTTGCTAATTCAATCCCATAAATGATATCACGCTCAGTCACATTGATGCCTTTTTTGATAATTTTCATAACAGCCAATAATAGGCTTTTTACTACATTAACATCATCAGAATTCCCAGAGATTTGGATTTGTCCGCCTCTTGTTATAATAGTGACCGGTAAATATTCTTCAATTTGTTTTATATTTCGATCATTGGTTCCGAATAAACTCAATGTATTTTGATGCTCTTCCGTGTGTAAGTCAATCGTTTCCTTACTCTCTTGCATACATCAGTCTCCTTGATCAATGATTTGTTGAGTGGAAATATCCTCGATTACTTTGACAAACATTTCTAGTTTAACTTTATCACTGTCTCGATCTTCGTGCAAAACTTTTTGGTATTCAAGTTTTACTTGTTGGCCAAGTTCCCGTTTTAATCGCTCTTCAATTAAACTTGGCAAGCGTTCTTCAATATCATATTCTAATTCACTGGATTGTTCATCATAATAGTAACGCTTTGTCAGGCTGATTGGCAAAGGCCACTTAAAGAAATAAAACGGTGTCTTTTCTTCATGAACCAACCTTAACTCATTTTCTTCTTTCCCAATTTGCCGATCTCCTATACGCAAATGATAAGAAGTAACTGGGTCTGGTAGTAGTTTTAATTGCTCTTGTCTTAGGTTGATCGTTAATTGAAGATGATACCATACTTCAGCCCATATCTCACCTTTTGATGTTGTTTGGTTCTCTCCTTCTTCATCCAAAAGACCTGATACGAGAACATCTCCTTTTTTCACAACATCATTCACTTCCACCAAAGGCCTTCCATCTGTCACAAACATGGAATGAACCGTACCCGATTTTTCAGCGACCAAATGGCTCGGTCTCTCATTTTGTTCCTCTAATTCTTTTTCACTTTCTTCAATCTCTATGTAATAACTCGTTCCTTGTCTTTGAATGCCGACATACGAGATTTCTTCAATCTTATTCATAATTTCTCTTTCAATTGTTGAGATGTTTTCTGTTTGTTGAATCCAATTCCCCTCCACCAAACCAAGCTCTTGGGTCAAAGCTTGTACTTCATAGCGAGATTCATCTGTCCCGCCTTTTATCGTCACATTCCAAATCAAATTTGATAAACAAAATATAATGACTACACCGATCAGCATACCGATCATCGCCGGAATCCACTTTTTTCGTTGTTGGTAAATTCGTGGAAACCCACTTTTTCTATTGAACCGAATTTTACATTGATACGATTTTCTAAAACGCTTAAGAAGCGCTATATCCTTGTATGCAATCTGAAAAGATGCTTTTTCAGAAGACTTTCTACGCAAAGAAGAGATATGGACATTCTCTTGAAGCAATCGATTCATGAATGATTCGATCTGTTTCCCTTCAACGTCTACAATTACTGTTCCTTTGATTTTACGACCGTATTTATTAATGGTTCAACTCTCCTTTCCTGTAGATTTTTGTGTCACGGACAAAATCGTACCTTCAATGACGATTTCGTTTTTCATCAAACTTTTAATGACTAAGTTTTTACCCTCAACAACTATTTGACCCCCGTTTTGTTCAACAATAATTTGTTGATCCTGAAACTGCTTTAAACCTTTATGATTCTCTATATATAAATGAACATGGCCGATTAATGTCATTCGTGGATAATCGTAGATGACATCATTGGGGAGCTGAGCTTTTTGTGTTAACCATCGATTTATTCGCTTTAATTTTTTCATCCCACTTTCCCCCTATCATCTCCAATGTATGAATGAAATGAATGAACTATCACTTGCGATTAAAAAAACCCACCTATTCCTTATTGAATAGGTGGGTCGCAAGAGTTATGCTTGCCGGTTTCGCCGAGCTGATTTTGGTCGATCGAGTACTTCACTCATAATTAAACTTTCAACCAATCGTTTTCTGTTCAAATTCTCTTTTACTGAAATTCGTTTAGAGGTTCCATGATCTTTCGGGACAATTGAACCCGCTTTAATTTCATCACTTGCCTCCATACGTTCAGCTGTATCCTCTAGTGATTCTTCTCTTCTTCTCTGTGAATCTTCTAACGCTTGATACCATTCATTCGACGAATCGGATTGGACATCTTCGATAGTCGTTTCCACTTCTTGCTTAAATGTTTCAAACCGTTCTCGTACAGTTTGTTTTTCGCTTGCTTCCGGCTTTGGATTGGGATCTTTCCATGTTGGTCGTTCATCGCGACTTTCTTTTTCATCTTCGTTTTTGAAAAATCCAAACAATCCAGCCAGTAAGGCCATAATAATGAAGATATTACTGAAAATCGCGTCTAAAATTCCTTCCAAAAGGATTCACACTCCTTTGGCGAGCAGATTATTATTTCGAATCATTGTCGTGATCGTTATCTTCTTTACTGATCTTGCTAATCATATCTCGCATATCTGTATCAGCCATCACGTTTTTATAGTTGACGTAATCCATGACACCCATATTACCGCTACGAAGTGCTTCAGAAAGTGCTTTTGGAACAAGTGCTTCCGCTTCAACCACTTGTGCTTGCATTTCTTGAACTTTGGCAATGTTCTCTTGTTCTTGAGCAACTGCCATTGCACGACGTTCTTCTGCTTTCGCTTGAGCAATGTTTTTGTCTGCTTCAGCCTGGTCCGTCTGTAACATTGCACCGATGTTTTTGCCAATATCAACATCTGCAATATCGATGGATAAAATTTCGAAAGCTGTTCCAGCGTCCAAACCTTTGCCTAAAACATTTTTGGAAATTCGATCTGGATTTTCCAATACCTTTCCGTGGCTCTCTGAAGAACCGATTGTACTAACGACACCTTCACCGACACGTGCGATAACCGTATCTTCTCCGGCACCACCGACTAAGCGGTCAATATTCGCACGAACAGTTATACGTGCTTTCGCTTTTACTTCAATACCATCCATAGCAACACCAGCGATAAATGGTGTTTCGATCACTTTCGGGTTAACACTCATCTGAACTGCTTCTAACACGTCACGGCCTGCCAAATCAATCGCAGCACAACGTTCAAAGCTCAATTCAATGTTCGCACGCTGAGCAGCAATTAACGCATTAACGACGCGGTCAACGTTACCACCAGCTAAATAGTGACTCTCCAGCTGGTTGGTATTTACATCAAGTCCTGCTTTGTGTGATTTGATCAATGGATTAATGACCATTTTAGGGACAACTCGACGTAAGCGCATACCAATCAATGTAAAGATACTGATTCTAACACCTGCAGCTAGGGCGCTAATCCAGAGTGTTACTGGAACGAATGTGAATAAAATGACTACGGCAATGATAATCAGTGCCACAAGCAACAAAGGCCATAATTCTTGAAATTCCATAATGTACTTCCTCCTAAATAATTAATCTTCTTTTTTTATTTCTCTTACCACTAATCGCGAGCCTTCCACTTTGACCACTTTTATAGTTGAGCCCTGGGCAATAAAGGATCCTTCTGAAACAACATCTAGTCGTTCTTCATCAAATATGGCTGTTCCGGATGGGCGTAGGTAAGTTAGGGCGGTGCCTTCCTTCCCGATTAACTCCATGCGGTTTATGTTGGAAATATAACCCTTTTCTGTGGACGTTTGGTCTTTTAAGACAATATGTCGAAAGATTCCTTTATCCGTATCGATCTTTTTGAAAAGGAAAATTGCCAAGATCATTGCAACCAACAGAGCAATACCTATACTGAATGCCATATGACCCATATCGGCTCCTGAAGTCAGCATGGCTCCAAGAATCGCTCCCCCACCGACAATACCAAGAATACCACTCGGTAAAAATATCTCCAATACAATTAAAACAATACCTGCAATCATGAGAACTAATGACTCATAACCAGCTAATCCCGCTACAAGATGTCCGTAGAAGAAGAGAAATAAAGCCGCAACACCCATTCCGCCAGCAACACCAAATCCTGGTGAATACAGTTCAACAATCAAACCAATGCTCGCAATCGATAACAGGATTGGAACAACAACTGGGTTGGTAATGAACCTCGCTAAATTCTCAGAGAATGTTGGACTTGTTTCTGTGACACTTGGTTTAGAGATTTCCATCTGCTCAAATAACTCTTGACGATCAGATGCAATCCCCTCTGCATACTCTACCTCAAGGGCTTCCTGTGCACGTAATGTCAGAAAATCACCTTCACCCGCACGATATTCAGGCAAATCGATACTCGGGTCTGCCATCGCCTGGGCATACAATGGATCTCTCCCATTTTTCTCGGCTGCAGAAGTCATCGCTGCAATCCATGCAGATTGTGCTTTTTTGTCAGCTGCATTCCCATCACCAGTAATGACTCCAGAGGCTCCCATTGTTGCTCCAGGTTTAAAATAGATTTCATCGGCTTGCAAAGCTATGTATGAACCTGCTGACAAGGCCTCATTAACAATATAAGCTGCGGTTGGTATTTCTGTACTTGATATTAAAGTGGCAATATCTCCAGCTGAGTCTACTCTTCCGCCTGGTGAATTAATTTCAAATACGATTTGATCGGCAAATGCTTCCTCAGCCTCCTTGATACTACGTTCAAGGAAAGCAACCAATCCCCGCTCGACTTCATTTTCAACAGGAATCACATACACGGATGTAGAAGCTTCTGGTTCCTCATTGGCAAAGATTGATGCTTGGTTGATCCATAGGAATGATAAAATGAATATGAATACCGCCAAAAGGTTTTTACGCATTCATTTCACTCCCTTCTTCCAGCCTTTTCAGACGGTTAATTACTATTCTACTATATATACGTCCAAGAACAATCAGAAGTTTCATGATTTACAAAAAATAATACATACCACATACAAAAAGAATTCGAGCTTTTATGTTCCACCATTCTTTTTTGATCGAAAGCCGTATGACTTGAGCTCTAAATAGCTAGTCGAACGATCCTCTTCATTCCAGTTACCAATACAATAAAGTACTTTCAGGCATAATGAAAAACCCAACTTGATGGGTCATGCATTACACAATCCCACCAAATTGGGTTTTTATCTTTTTATTGTAAATGTTTCATTACGAATTGATTGACTTTTGAACCGTCAGCCTTACCTTTAACTTTCGGCATGACTGCACTCATTACTTTCCCCATATCTTTTTTGGAAGTAGCTTGTTGTTCATCAATCGTTTCTTGGATGATTTTTTCTAATTCTTCATCAGATAACTGCTCTGGCATATAAGCTTGAATAATGGCCAACTCGTTTTCAACTTGTTCGGCCAAATCTTCGCGGTTAGCTTTTCGGAATTCATGGAGGGAATCATTTCTTTGCTTTACTTCACGACTTAAAACTTGCAGCTCTTCTTCTTCAGTCAAGTCAGCCTGTTTTTTGATCGCTTCATTTTGCAAAGATGATTTAACCATTCGAATAACAGTTAGTTTTTCTTTTTCTCTGTTTTTCATCGCTGTTTTCATATCAGCGTTTAATTGTTCAAGCATTGACATGAACGCTTACACCCTCTTTTATTTTTTACGCTTCCGTGCAGCCTCTGATTTTTTCTTACGTCTTACACTAGGCTTTTCATAATATTCACGCTTACGATACTCAGACAATGTGCCGTTTTTAGAAACGGATCGTCTAAAGCGTCGAAGAGCATCCTCAATAGTCTCATTCTTTCTAACGCGAGTTGTATTATTAGACATGCTCAACCCTCCCTCCAGCTAAACCAAAAAAGTGAAACAATGCACACAGCTCGTGTACATCTTTGGTTATTATATTAAAAATTCCTTCTCAGGTCAATGAACACTTTTTAAAACAAGTCATGTATTGATCGAACAAGCATAGAATATCACGGGGAGGAACGCTATGTATCTCATGATTTTGATGATCGCTACGTATATTGGAATTTTTTTATTTGGAATATTGCTCATGCGGATCGGTTTCGAAAACCTAAGTATGCAGTCCATAAAATCCATTCGACCGAACCCTTCGATCTTTGCTGGTTTACTAATGGGTTTTTTGCTGACGCTTCTCCTGCAAAGCAGTTCTGTCTCGATTGCTTTATTAATCTCGTTTTACGCAGCCTATCGACTGAGTATTCCCTTTGCAATTTGTTTTATCATCGGAGCAAACATTGGGACAACCTTAACGGCTCAATTATTTGTTTGGAATAATGAACACTTGATGATTGCTAGTTTATTGATCGGTTTCATCTTGTTAATTAGTCAAAAACGTAACTTTTTCTTCATTGGTTCCATTTTATTTGGAATGGGAATTGTGTTTAGCGCTTTGGGTGGACTTGAACAATTATCGGATCAAATTCCAAAGAATTCATACATGGCTATCCAAAATGGACAAATCGATCATCCATTTTTCCTGCTATTATTCGGTGCAGCAGTAACAGCCATTATTCAGTCTTCTACTGCTTTTACAGGAATTCTAATGAGTTTTTCTGGTGGAGGTGGAACCATTCCGTTGTTGGATGTCTATTATTTACTCTTAGGCGCCAATATAGGCACTTGTTTAACCGTCATACTGGTTGGTCTAAGCCACAAACCGAAGCTAAGGATTGTTGCGTATATTCACGTTTGGATCAATGTAATCGGCAGTATTGTTTTTTTCCACCCGGGAATCGGACAAGTCTTCGTTCAGCTTGTCACAACCATTACCAATCATTCCGGTCAACAAATTATTTTATTGGCATTTTTGTATAATCTGGCCCTCGGGTTACTCATTTTCACTTTACACAAACCTTTTGCACGATTTTTAATGAAGTTATATTCACATCAAGCGAATTGGTCTACGTCCATTAACCAAAGACGTATAAAAGATTAAAACAGACTTGGACAATAGAGAACTAGTGACGCAAAAGCCGAACAGTTAAATAATAAGGAAGCCTGTTAAACAGAAAATCCGAGCGATTTATGAAGATCTAAATCGCTCGGATTTTCCTTACTTCTATAATTTTTATTCCAGTCTCTTAAGACGATATAATCCATTTAATTTGCTCCACCAATTGTTCCATTTCAACATCTGTGCCGATCGAAATGCGGATATATCCATCAATTTTTGATTCGTTGAAATAACGCACATAAATGCCACGTTCTTTTAAACTTTCGTATAAAAATTTGGCGTTCATATTCGGTTTCACAAATAGAAAATTTGCCGTTGAATCTATCACTTCAAAATTTAATGAGCGAAGAGCTTCAGAAGTCCATTCTCGTGTCTGTTTCACTTGATTTATGGTCGTTGAATAGTAAACTTCATCTTTAAAAGCCGCTTCTGCTCCTGCTAATGAGACACGATTAATCGTATACGAATTGAATGAGTTCTTAATTCTTTCTAATCCTTCGATAAGAACTTCATTACCGATCGCATAGCCTAAACGAATTCCGGCAAGTGCATGTGATTTCGATAGTGTCCGTGTAACGAGTAGATTCGGATATAATTCTGTTAGTTTAACGGCTGTTTCGGCCCCGAACTCTACATAAGCCTCATCAACAATTACAACTTGATTTGTATTCTGTTGAAGGATTCGTTCAATGGCGCCTAAGCGTAGTGCGAGTCCTGTAGGTGCGTTTGGATTCGGGAAGATTACGCCGCCAACCGAATCATATAGGTTTTCAACATCTATTGAAAAGTCAGTATTCAAAGGAACTTTTTGAAAAGGAATATCGTAAAGATTCGCGTAGACCGGGTAAAAACTATACGTTGTTTCTGGAAACTTGATCGGTTTATTCGGTTCGAAAAATGCTTGAAAAGCAAACGCCAAAACTTCATCCGATCCGTTTCCGACAAATACGTTCGATGGTGCCACTTTTTCTCGAGCGGCGATTATATTTTTCAATTCCGTAACGGTAGGACTGGGATAGCGTCTCAAATCACTGTTAATTGCCCGATGCATCGCTTCAAGTGTCATTGGGGAAGGTGGGTACGGATTTTCGTTCGTATTCAATTTAATGACGTCTGTTTCTGCTGGTTGTTCACCGGGTACGTAAGGCTTCGCTTCTTTGGCCTTTTTGCTCCAAAATTGACTCATACTTACTTCTCCTTCATCCGTTCAGTCAAAACTTCTTTCACGCGTTCGATCGGCATATTTTTTTCAGCTAACAATACAAGAATGTGATAAACGAGATCAGCGGTTTCCATGGCTATATTTTCATGATCGTCATTCTTCGCACCGATAATAATTTCACTGGATTCCTCGCCAATTTTTTTCAAAATTTTATCGACGCCTTCGTCAAATAAATAATTTGTGTAAGATCCGTCTTTCGGATTTTCTTTCCGATCTAAAATAGAACGATAGACCTCATGGATTACTTCTCTACGATAATTCAAAGAATCATCACCCAGATCTACACTTCGATAAAAGCAACTGCGCGCTCCCGTATGGCAAGCTACACCAACTTGCTCAACCTGTAAAAGAATAGTATCTTTATCGCAATCATAAGACATCTCTTTTACATATTGATAATTTCCGGATGTCGCCCCTTTATTCCAAAGTTCTTGTCGAGAACGACTATAAAACCATGTCGTCTTCGAATCAATGGTCTTTTGAAGTGATTCTTCATTCATGTAAGCTAGCATCAATACTTCTCCTGTACGTGCATCTTGAACAATAGCTGGAAGCAGTCCATTTTCATCAAAGTTAAATGTTATATTTCCCACTAATTTCACCCTAACCTGATTGGTAATTTCTCTTTTTTTAAATAGGTTTTTAGCTCGTTGATCTCTATTTCGCCAAAGTGAAAAACGGAGGCAGCCAATGCGGCGTCTGCCTTCCCTTCTTTCAACACCTTAGAAAAGTGCTCTTTCTTCCCTGCTCCGCCTGAAGCTACGACAGGTACACGAACACGTTCAGCTACCTGACTCATGAGGTTCACGTCGTAGCCTTCTTTTACGCCATCTGTATCCATTACGTTTAGCACTATTTCCCCAGCGCCACGAGCGACACCTTCATCAATCCAGTCCCAAAGTTTCATGCCGGTGTTTTCTCGACCACCTTTTACAAAAACGAACCAGTCACCGTCTTCCTTTTTTACATCGATAGATAATACGGCACATTGACTTCCGAAGCGTTCTGCCGCCTCATTGATCAATTGTGGGTCCGAAACCGCCGCACTGTTCACCGAAACTTTATCAGCGCCGGCGTTCAGGACACTCCTGAAATCCTCGACTGAACGAATGCCACCACCGACCGTAAAGGGGATATGTACTTCTTCACCAACTTTTTCTACGACGTCTAGAAATATGTTTCTTTTTTCATGTGACGCAGTGATATCATAAAAGACGAGCTCATCGGCACCAAGTTCACTATATTTCTTCCCTAAAGCAACTGGGTCGTCCACGTCCTTGATGTTTTTGAATTTCGTGCCTTTAACAACGCGGCCATCGCGTACATCCAGACACGGAATAATTCTTTTCGCTAGCATAACTAGACCTCCATTACCTTCTTTAAGTTCACTTTACCCTCATAAATCGCTTTGCCGACGATTGCCCCATAAATGTTCATTTCTTTTAACTGTTCAATATCTTTAACTGAAGAAACGCCACCCGAGGCAATCACTTGAAGGTTATTTACCGTATTCATTCGATTTAGTTCTTGCAAATTTGGTCCCTGAAGCATTCCATCTTTGAAAATATCCGTATACACAACAGTTTTAACACCGACTTTTTCTAACGTTTTCAAAAATTCAATGGCATCTACCTCAGAGGTTTCAAGCCATCCATCTGTTGCGACATATCCATTTCGTGCATCAATTGACACAACAATTTGTTCACCGAATTGAACCGCCGCTTCTTGTAAAAATTCAGGATCTTTAACGGCTGCCGTACCTAAAATAACTCGCGAAACACCCATTTTCAGCAATTCTTTGATTCGGCCAATGGAACGTACGCCTCCACCTACTTGCACCGGCAAACCTGTCTCATCAATAATTTTTTGGATGACACGAAGGTTGTTTGACGGGTCACCTTTGGCGGCATCAAGATCGACTAAGTGTAGATATTTCGCACCTTCTTCTTTCCACTTTTTCGCCATTAAAACAGGATCTCCGTATTCTGTCTGTTGATTATAATCTCCTTGGATCAGTCGCACACATTGCTGATCTTTGATATCGATTGCTGGATATATGTTCATGATACGATTCCTCCAAAATTTCTCAGTAACTGCATACCAGTTTTTGCACTTTTCTCTGGGTGAAATTGCATCCCGATGACGTTATTTCTTTTGACTGCAGACGTGAATTTTTCGCCGTAATTCGTTGTGAAAAGGATGTCTTGGTCGTTTGTCGGTTTGGCATAGAAAGAGTGCACGAAATAAACATAATCCCCTTCATCAATTCGATTGATGATTGAATCGTCGTCAAAACGTTTATTGAGTTCTATCTGATTCCACCCCATATGCGGAACCTTGACTGCTCCTTCAAAAGGTACAATTTCACCGGGAATTAATCCCAATCCTTCGTGTTCTCCATATTCATAGCTTTTTTCAAACAGCAGCTGCATACCGAGGCAAATTCCTAGCAACGGCTTCCTCTTCTCGGCCTGTCGGATGATCTCTAGATCGAAACCCGTTTCACTCAATCTTTTCATCGCTTCTCCATAAGCCCCGACCCCAGGAAGGATCACACCATCAGCTTTCTCCAAGTCAGATGGTTGATCGGTAATACGCGAAGAGATGCCAATCGTCTTAAGTGCGTGCTGTACATTTTTTAAATTTCCTGCTCCGTAATCGATTATGGCTATCATAGATTGCACTCCTACTCTTATAATGTTCCTTTTGTCGAGGGAACGTCTCCGTTGGCATCGATAATTGTAGCCGCTTCATTCAGCACGCGACCAAATCCTTTAAAAATCGATTCAATGATGTGATGTGTATTGCTTCCGTGAAAAAGATTAATATGGAGCGTGACCCCTGCTTGATTGACAAATGCCCTAAAAAACTCTTCGACCAGTTCCGTATCAAAGGACCCGACAGTGTCTTTCATCCCCTCAACGTCAAATACAAGATAAGGCCGACCAGAGATATCCACTGAAACGAGACTTAACGATTCATCCATCGGAGTGAAGGTAGAAGCGTAACGTTTGATGCCCTTCTTATCACCTAACGCCTCTAAAAATGCCTGTCCAAAGACAATGCCTACATCTTCTACCGTGTGATGACTATCTACTTCCAGATCACCTTTTGCAGAAACATTTAGTCCGAACTGACTGTGTGCCGCAAAAAGCGTCAGCATATGATCAAAGAATCCGACACCTGTGTCGATTGAATCATCAACTTTCCGATCTTCCAAATTCAAAGTCAAATCGATTGTTGTTTCACTCGTCTCTCTATTTTTAGTTACTTCAGCCATCGTCTCACTCCTTTTTTATTCAAACCTTTTACGAATGGAAGCTGCGTGTGCATCCAATCGCTCAGCTTGAGCAAACTTCTGTATCTTTTGATTGGCTTTTTCTAATGATTGTTGATCGTAATAAATGACACTCGATTTTTTCTGAAAGTCATAAACCCCTAATGGTGACGAAAATTTTGCCGTTCCATTCGTTGGTAAGGTGTGATTCGGCCCTGCAAAATAATCCCCCAACGGTTCGGGTGAATATGACCCTAAAAATATTGCACCAGCATTTTTAATCTTTGGCAGTTGTTCAAAAGGGTTTTCAACGAGAATTTCTAAATGCTCGGGTGCTAGCTCATTCACGAATTCAAATGCATGATTCAACTGATCAACGACATAAATACGTCCTTGTTCAGCAATCGAAACGGCCAAAATATCTTGCCGGGAGAGAGATTTTATTTGATTTTCTACTTCTTGTTGCACTTCAGTAGCTATTTGTTTTGAAGTCGTCACCAAAATAGAAGAAGCTAACTCGTCATGTTCCGCTTGCGCTAATAGATCTGCTGCAATCAATCTCGGTTCAGCTTGATGATCAGCAATAATACAAACTTCACTTGGACCCGCAATCATATCAATCGCCACGTCACCAAAAACGAATTTTTTCGCCCGCGCGACATATGCATTTCCTGGACCAACGATTTTATAGACTTTATCAACGGACTCCGTACCGTATGCAAGGGTTGCGATTCCGTGTGCACCACCTATCTTCAATATTCGATCAGCCCCCGCAATAGAAACAGCGACCAATGTGTTCGGGTTTACTTTTCCATCAGGCTGGACCGGGGTGGTAACGGTGATGGATTCTACTCCTGCAACTTTGGCCGGTACGACATTCATCAAGACCGTTGACGGATAGGCCGCCTTTCCTCCTGGCACATATACACCGACTCGTTCGATTGGAGTGACCTGCTGACCTAGCCAAATACCTTCTTGATCATTGACGTACCAGGATTTTTCTAATTGATTTTTATGATACGTTTCAATATTGCTTCGTGCTTCTTTCAGAATAGTGATCATCTCATCATCGACTTGTTTAAATGCTTGATCAATTTCTTCATCTGTTACAAATAATTCATCTAATTTCACGCCATCTAATCGCTCGATATAATCGAAAACTGCAGCATCGCCTTTATTTCTGATTGAGGCAATGATCTTTTGAACGTCTTTGTCGACTTCTTCATAGGTTTCAGAATCACGTGATGTTCTTTGTTGGCTGATTTTTGAGAACTGTTTTTGATTAATGGTTTCAATGTTAAGCATTCGCCTTTTCACCTTCTGACTGTTTGATCATATCCTGAACGTTTTCAATAAATGGCTGGATGGATTCACCCTTCGTCTTAAAACTCGCCTTATTGCAAATTAATCGAGCGCTACTTTGAACCATGTCTTCTAAAACGACGAGACCGTTTTCTTTTAATGTCCCACCTGTTTCTACGATGTCGACAATGGCATCACTTAATCCGACAAGAGGAGCAAGTTCTACTGAACCATTTAATTTGATGGTTTCAATTTGTTTCCCCTTTTGTTCAAAATAATCTGTCGTCACCTTTGGATATTTTGAAGCGATACGAGGTTTGATCATTCCATTTAAATCAGTATCTTCCTTGCCGGCGACAGCAAAGCGACATTTTCCAAACCCTAGATCGATCACTTCATAAACATCCGCTTCCGATTCAAGCAATGTATCTTTTCCTGCAACACCTATATCAGCAGCACCGTTTTCAACGTAAGTCGCTACATCCGTTGCCTTGACTAGTATCATTTCGAACTGCTGATGATCGCTTTTGAAAATCAATTTTCTACTTTCCTCGTGAAACTGTGAGAAAACAACCCCAATGGACTCAAATAGATCGACACTTTTTTCAGCCAATCGACCTTTGGCTAATGCAATTTTAATTACTTCCATAAATCACGCCTACTTTCTGGGTCAAATCTTCCATATTGGTATATGTTTTCTTCTCATTTGATTGTGGTGTTTGAATGGTCTTTGTGTTCAAGTCGATGACAAAAGCATTGTTTGATGATGGAACTTCTTTAGTAATCTCAACCTCAAATCCTAATCGGCGAAGTTCTCGAGCTACTTTAAAGCCCTCCGCCCACTCTGTTGCATAAACGAGTATTGTGGGGGAAGTTTGATTCTGAAGGAGTCCTCGCGCCTTCAACGCGGCAATCAAATCATCCACATATACGCCAAACCCGATTGCGTCTTGCTGCATACCGAAATATGGAGGCAAGTCATCGTATCTTCCGCCTTGAATTACTGGTTTACCGAAATCATAGATGAATCCTTGGAAAACGACACCTGTGTAATAGTTCAGATGATTGATCAATCCCAAATCGATGGATATAAATGCTCCATAACCAAGTTGATCTACTAATGAGTGAACGTCTCTTAAATACCGAACCGCTTCTTTCATTTTTGAATTGATCGCTAGTTCATCTGCTTGGTTCAGCACGGCTTCAGAAGTACCGAATAAATGAGGCAGTTGAAGAAGAACATTCTTTATTTCTTCATCCAATTGAAACTCTTCCAATAGCTGTTTCAGCTCTGGTAGATTTTTTTGTTCAATCTTTTCTTGAACGATCAGTTGATCTTCTGTAGACAGACCTGCTTCTCCAATGAGAGCCTTAAAATAAGTAGCCTGGCCAATATCTAATTGAAAACGATCTAAACCGACTTTTTTAAACGACTCAATCGCAAGTGCAATCATTTCCACATCCACTTCCACACATGCCTTGCCGAAATGCTCGACACCGACTTGCATAAAAGAACGTGAAAATACATCTGATTCACCATTCTCCATGCGGAAAATATTTGTTACATAAGAAAGTTTACTTTCTGGATGGTCATCATTGTAAGAGCTCGCAACCATTCGAGTAATTGGTATCGTTGCATCAGGTCGTAGCACCAAAATTTTCCCATCATGATCAACCATCTTAATCATCTGGTCTGTATCCATCGTCCCTGGCAAATTTATGAATAGGTCATAATACTCGAAAGTTGGTGTTTGGATTTGCCTGAACCCATACTGCCGATTCAATTGTTTCAAATCTTCTATTACTTGTTGCTTCAATTGATAGTCTTGCGAAAATAGGTCAGCCACCCCTTTTGGTAACTGTTGTGTAAATTTCACGGAACCATCCTTTATTAGTTTATCACTTTATCAGGATAAAGATTTTAGTTATAAATTCATTCTAAAAGGTGTACAACAGCTTGTCAACCCATTAAAATAATAGAATATCTATTTAAAGAATTGCCTATTTAGGAGGATAAAAACATGTACGATTTCCATATGCATTCAACTTTTTCGGCTGACTGTGAAGTTCCAATGGAAGAAATGGTCCAAGCCGGGATAAAACAGCAGTTGAAAAAAATCTGTTTCACTGAACATATCGATTATGAATATCCTGATCCATCGATTACGTTTGATGTCGACCTGGATCAATATGAAAATGAAATCAAAAAAATGAACGAACGCTTTGGTAGCCAAATTCAAGTTCTTAAAGGAATTGAATTAGGTGTGCAACCACATATTTTAGAACAATATCGTCAATTACTTCGTGAACGTTCGTTTGACTTCATTATCTGTTCCATGCATTCGACAGATGGTAAGGACTTGCATTCAGGTAAGTTGTTTGAGGGTTTGAAGCTCGATGAAGCATATGAGAAGTATTACGGAGAACTATATGATTGCGTTAAAAATTTTGAAGGATTTAATATTCTCGGGCACCTGGACCTAGTTACCCGTTATAAGTACGAAGAAGGAGTCTATCACTTTCTTGATATCATCGAAGAAATTTTCAAAACGATCATGCCGCGGGGACAAGGAATTGAAATCAATACATCTGGCTACAAATATAATATGGGACGACTTCTTCCAAGTAAAGATATCCTTCAACTTTATTATGATATGGGCGGAGAGATCATTACAATTGGATCAGATGCTCATAAACCAGAACGCATAGGTGACCGTATTGATGAAGCGACAGAACTGTTGAAAGATATTGGTTTCAAGTACATTTCCACTTTTGAAAAAGGAACGCCTGATTTTCATAAAATCGATTAAAGCAACAACGCCATTGTTCTACTAATTGCAGTTATTGTAAAGATGCAGATTGCTGATAAGTGAATGCGAACTGCTGATAAAGTGACGCTGACTGCTGATAAACGAGGCCTAACTGTTGAAAAAGCAATGTTGACTGCTGATAAACGAGGCCTAACTGTTGAAAAAGCAATGTTGACTGCTGATAAACAGGAGCTAACTCCCTCAGTAAGATACGATTTTCTTTCAAATACTCACTAATTCGCAGGATTTCAAGCCAACTTGTTTGAGCATATTATAAGAAATGAGCATTATATAACGTTTCGACTCTTTGTAGGCATACTTAAATAGAGGAGGCACAACTTTTCTCCATTAATTTCCAAGTTATGGCACGTCTCTCCATCTGCCCTTGGAGGCTGTCCCTCCCAAGTCTCAACGGGTCATTGCCCTTTCATTCCTTCGTTATGCCTATCCAAGGACTGGAGCCTGTTTTTGCTGCTGACACGGGTCATATTGCCCTTTAGTTAGCGCCATCCAGTTCTCCGTGCTTTTTTGAAATCCTGCGAACAAGTCAATACTCAAAGTTAAATCCTTTCGGATCAAAATATATCTGATAAACAATTCATTTTTATATCAAGCTGCCAGTTGAGTGGTTGTAGGATATACCTTTTCAGGACAATAAACCTCGTTTTTCCGTGCGATTCCTACCAACATTCTCGCTAATTTTCCTATAAGTTTCATGACAGATTTCATTCGTTTCATTTTTTTCACGTTGACATTGTTTTCATGCAACTTACTAAATTCGGGGTTGTTCTTAATCATGCTGAGAGTCGCTAAGTATAGGAATCGCCGCAAACGAGATCTGCCACGTTTTGAGACAACAATTTGTCCTCTCCATTTGCCTGAACTTGCCTCGGATAGGTTTAAACCTGCATGTCTTAATAATGAATTCCCGTGTGCAAAACCACTTAAATCCCCTGCTTCTCCCAAGATTCCTGCAAGTGAAACTTCGCTAATTCCTTTAATATCGAGGAGCTTATCTGAAAAAGTAACGTTTTTTAATGCTTTATTTATTTCTTCATCAAGTCTTTCTAATTGCGCTTTTGTGAGCTCATACTCTTCGAGTAATTGCTCAAGGTGTAACTTGTAAGCATGATTAGCTCGTTGATTGCCAATAGATCGGTTTGCTAATTCAATAAGCAATTGAGCTTTTTTCATTCCAGGTTGTCGTTTTAAAATAGTTTTCCATCCATTAATGACGTCTTCAGGTTTCATCTTACGAAGCTCTAATGGTGTAGGAAACAAATGCAAGGTAGCGATTGCACCTTTTCCCTGTATACATTTAAAGACCTGTCTAAATTCTGGAAACACGATATCAATCCAACGGTTAATTTGATTAACAGTACTAACATTTCTTTTTACAATCGCATCACGATTAGACATTAAAATACGTAATTCTTCGAACGTTTCTGAAGTTGGATGAATGAAAGCATAGTAGCCATTCTTCACCATGTCAGCTATTACTAATGCATCTTTTTTATCACTTTTTGATTGAGTATTGTCACGATTTTCTTTATTGTTTTTTACCAGGTGAGGATTAACCGTTACTATTTCTATATCTTGATTGTGCAACCACTGAGCGAGGTTTAACCAATAATGTCCTGTAGGCTCCATACCGACAATTTCAGCATGCAGATCATTTACTATCTTTAGATCTTCGATCCAGTTGATAAGCTCTTTAAATCCTCTCTCATTATTTTCAAAAGAAAGAGATTTACCAACCGCAATGCCGCGGAAATCGACCGCACGTGCAACGTGTATCTCCTGAGCGATGTCGACACCAATGACAATATGCTTGTCAGTAATTCGTCTAATAAGTTGATTTTGTTTATCTTGCATTTTATAATTCATTTGAGTTCCTCCTAAGATAAGGTTGTTTGGTTATAATCATCATCTTAGCGAGGGACTCTTTTTTTATCAACTTCCAAATTTAACGTTCTACAGGAATGCTGTTGAAAAAGCGACGCTGACTGCTGATAAACGGGGGCTAACTGTTGAAAAAGCAATGCTGACTGCTGATAAATGAGAGCTAACTGTTGAAAAAGCGACGCTGACTGCTGATAAACGGGATCTAACTGTTGAAAAAGCAACGCTGACTGCTGATAAATGAGGGCTAACTGTTGAAAAAGCATAGCTAACTGCTGATAAACGGGATCTAACTGTTGAAAAAGCAACGCTGACTGCTGATAAATGAGGGCTAACTGTTGAAAAAGCATAGCTAACTGCTGATAAACGGGATCTAACTGTTGAAAAAGCAACGCTGACTGCTGATAAATGAGGGCTAACTGTTGAAAAAGCATAGCTAACTGCTGATAAACGGGATCTAACTGTTGAAAAAGCAACGCTGACTGCTGATAAATGAGGGCTAACTGTTGAAAAAGCAACGCTGACTGCTGATAAATGAGGGCTAACTGTTGAAAAAGTGCGGCTAACTGAGTTCCAACTGTTGAAAAAGCATAGCCAACTGCTGATAAACGAGTTCCAACTGTTGAAAAAGCATAGCTAACTGCTGATAAATGAGTGCTCACGACCCCTTTAATCACGATCATCACTTATTTTGATAAACCCAAACCATAATGCAAACAAAAACCCGAGCGATTTATTTTTAAATCGTTCGGGTTTTCATTTCATCTATAAACTTTCATACAATTCAATTAGTAACTTGATTGTCCTTCTTGACCATTCACAATATCTACGCCTGCTGAAGCGCCAATACGAGTCGCTCCTGCATCTAACATTGCATTGGCATCTTCTAGGTTGCGGACACCACCAGATGCTTTGACACCCATTTCAGGGCCAACTGTCAAACGCATGAGACGGATATCATCAACAGTTGCACCGCCACCGGCAAATCCTGTGGAGGTTTTGACGAAGTCAGCACCAGCTAGTTTAGCTAGCTCGCACGCTTTCACTTTTTCATCTTGGTCCAATAAGACGGTTTCAATGATCACTTTAACAATCGCTCGACCTTTTACAGCTTCTACGATTTCTTTGATTTCCGTTTCAACTTCTTCAAAGCGATGATCTTTTAGTGAACCGATATTAATGACCATATCCACTTCAGTTGCACCGTTTTCAACAGCTTGTTTTGCTTCAAATACTTTTGTTTCTAATGTTGTTGCACCTAAAGGGAAACCGACCACGGTACAGACTTTCACATCTGAATCTTTCAATAGTTCATGACAATGTGCGACCCATGTAGGGTTTACACAGACGGAAGCAAACTTATATTCCTTTGCCTCTTCACATAGTTGATTGATTTGTTCTGCTTGAACATCTGGTTTCAATAACGTATGGTCAATCATTCCTGCGATATTCCGGTCCATCTCAAATCTACTCCTTTTATGAACTGATTACTTGATTATAAACTTCATCATCTTCCATGACACGGACAAACTGCCCTTTATTATAAGGATAACCAGCTTCTGTGATTTTTACTTTAACTACATTTCCAACCATATCCGGAGAACACTCAAGCACAACTTTCATATAGTTGTCTGAATACCCTTCATATAAACCACTATCTGGATCTAATTTATATGGAACTTCCGGAATGACTTCTAACACTTCACCTTCAAAGAGAGAAGCATATTCTTTCGCTTGCTGATCGGATAGCTCAATGAGTCGATGAACTCGGTCATTTTTTGTTTCGTCGTCAATTTGATCTTTCATTCGTGCAGCAGGTGTCCCGGTTCTTTGTGAATATGGAAACACGTGTAATTCAGAAAAACCGATCTCCTGAATGGAACGATAGGTTTCCATGAATTCTTCTTCCGTTTCACCTGGGAAACCAACAATGACGTCTGAAGTAATGGCTAGTCCAGGTAAAGCTTCTTTCACTTTCTTCACCCGTGTGAAATAAAACTCCATGGTGTATTTTCTTCGCATACGTTTTAAGACGGTATCAGAACCTGATTGTAGTGGAATATGCAAGTGACGGACAATCTTTTTCGATTGATCGAGCACTTCAATCACTTCATCAGAAATCTGACTCGCTTCAATGGAGGAAATTCGAATCCGTTTTAGACCGACAACTTTGCTTTCCAAATCACGGAGCAAAGCAGCTAGGTTATAGTCTTCTAAATCTTCTCCATATCCGCCGGTATGAATACCTGTAAGTACAATCTCCTGGTACCCGGCGTCCACAAGCTGTTGCGCTTGTTTAATGACATCCTCTGGTGGACGAGAACGCATTAAACCTCTTGCCCAAGGAATGATACAAAACGTACAGAAATTATTACATCCTTCTTGAATTTTCAAAGAAGCACGTGTACGGTCAGTAAATTCAGGTACGTCCATCGCTTCAAAAACGCGATTGTTCATAATGTTTTTAACGGCATTGATCGGTTCTCTTTCTTCTTTATAAACTTCGATGTACTCTAGCATCTTTTTACGATCCTGCGTACCGACAACAATATCCACTCCAGGAATTTCCATGATTTCATCTGGAGAGGTTTGTGCATAACACCCTGTTACACAAATAACGGCTTCAGGGTTTTTACGCACGGCTCTACGGATTACTTGTCGGCTTTTTTTATCGCCGGTATTCGTTACAGTGCATGTATTGATGACGTAGACGTCTGAATGCTGGTCGAAATCAACACGTTCATAATCATGCTCTTTAAAAAATTGCCAAATGGCTTCTGTTTCATAATGATTGACCTTACAACCTAAGGTGTGAAAAGCAACGGTCGTCACACGATCAACTCCATTCTTCAAAATAAAAAGACAAAGCAGCAAGTACATATAGTGGTGCTGTCTCCGTCCGTAATATACGTTTTCCAAGTCGTATCGAATACACATGGTCATGATCCAAGAAAGCTAATTCCTTCTCAGAGAACCCACCTTCTGGACCAATGACTATAAGTATTTGATCATTTTTATTTATCTTACCAAGAACTTTTCGAAAAGTCGAAGAATGATCTGTTTGCTTGACTTCTATTTCATTAGCTACCAAACAATAATCATACTGATGAAGATCCAACTCTTTTAATGATGTCATCGGTAGTATGTGAGGGATGATTGTTCGATGCGATTGCTCACTAGCTTCTTTCACAATTTTTTCTAAACGAGCTCGCTTTTTCGCTTCTTTTTTTCCATCCCATTTAACAATCGATCGATTCATTTGAACAGGTAGAAGCGAATGCATGCCGAGTTCTGTCCCTTTTTGTGCGATTAGTTCAAGTTTATCACCTTTCGGCATACCCTGCGCTACAGTGACCGTTATTGGCAACTCCTTCTGTTCATCTAACTCTTCCAGCAAAGTAATTTTAATTTCTTCTGGATGAATTTGATCGATAACACCTATATGGCTCGTTTCGTCAGGTTGGCAAATAACCACTTGATCTCCAGGTTGGAAACGCATGACATTCGCCATATGATGGCGGTCATCACCTTGGATGGTAACCGTATTCATTTGTACGTCATTTACTGACACAAAGTATCTTTGCATATTATTCCCGACCCTTTTTCGCACCATCCGGCTTTTGCGCCACAATGGAGACCCAGTCCTCTAAATCTTTCGTTTCAACGATTTGAAATCCTTTTTTCGTCAAATCTTCTAAAACCTCTTGTTTTTTTCTTTGGATAATACCAGAAGTAATAAGTAATCCATTCGGTTTTAACAAGTGAAAAGCATCTTCGGTCAATTGAATGATGATCTCGGCTAAAATATTGGAGACGATTACATCCGGCTCTTGTTCCACGCCTTTTAATAAATCATTCTTCTGAACGGTAATCCTCTCATCTGTTTCATTCAACGTCGAGTTATTTTGTGTGCTAGTAACCGCTACTTCATCCAGATCGTATGCATAGACATGAGATGCTCCTAATTTTGCCGCGGCAATACTAAGAATACCTGAACCCGACCCCACATCTAGTACAAGATCTTTCGAATTCAAGTAACGCTCCAATGCTTGCAAGCTTAAGATCGTTGTAGGATGGGTACCTGTACCAAAAGCCATTCCGGGATCCAACTCAATAATCAATTCGTCTGTGGTAGGTTGATATTCCTCCCATGTCGGTTTTATGGTAATTCGTTCGGATACTTTGACGGGCTTATAATATTTTTTCCACGCTGTTGACCAATCTTCTTCGTGAACCTCTGACAGGGTCACTTCATTGCGCCCGATCGGAATATCAAATCTTGGCAAATCACTGATGGCCTGTTTGATGAAAGACACTTTCTCAGTCAGAGAATCGTCTGTAGGTAAATAAGATTTTACATAGACTCCATCTGTTGGATAGTTGGAAGCGTCGAGCTCATAAATTGTTCCGTATAATGTAACATGATCCTTATATAAGTCATGTGGATCAACAATGACTACGCCACTCGCTCCAGCTTCTTGAAATATATGAGAAACAGCTTCAATTGCCTCGTTTGTTGTATGAACTTTAATTTCAGACCACGTCATCAGTGAATCGACCAACTTTCTTTTACGTCTTTATTAATCACCTTTAAATGCTCGTTTCATTCGCTGAAACAAGTTGTCGTGATGCTCATCTAACGTTTCATCACTTTCCATTTCATGAAGTTCTCTAAGCAGTTCTTTTTGTCGCTCATTCAGTTCTTTTGGAACCATTACTTTAACAAGGATATGCTGATCTCCCTGTCCATAACCATGAACGTTCGGTACACCTTTTCCTTTTAAGCGGAAATGAGTGCCTGTTTGTGTTCCACCTGGTATTTTAAACTTAACTTTGCCATGCACTGTCGGAACTTCGACCTCATCACCGAGTGCCGCTTGTGCATAAGTGATTGGCATTTCACACAGAATATCATCACCGTCACGCTCAAAAAATTCATGACTTTTTACCCGGATCACGACAAACAAGTCTCCTGGAGGTCCCCCGTTTTCACCAGGGTTCCCTTCGCCGCTTACACGAATTTGTTGACCATCGTCAATCCCTGCTGGAATATTAATGTCAATTTTCTTTCGTTTACGTACGGTCCCTTTACCACCGCAAGTGGAGCATTTCTGTTCGACTTGTTTTCCGGTCCCACTACAATAATGACAGACACGACGATTGACGACGCGACCAAAAGGCGTATTCTGCGTTTCATTCAACTGTCCTGTCCCTTGACAGTGTGAACAAGTGTTTACACTCGTGCCTGGTTTGGCGCCTGAGCCTTCGCACGTATCACATGTTTCTTCTTTCGGGATATGAATTGTCGTTTCTTTTCCAAAAACGGCTTCTTCAAAATCGAGTTCCATCGTATATTGAAGATCTTGACCTTTTTGTGGCGCATTTGGATCTCTTGTACGTCCGCCTCCGCCAAAGAACATGTCAAATATATCTTCGAAGCCACCAAACCCTTCTGCTCCGAAACCACCGGCACCAAAGCCGCCTTGGCCGCCTTGTGTTCCTGCATGGCCGAATTGATCATACTGAGCTCTCTTTTGCTCATTGCCTAAAATTTCATAAGCTTCTTTTGCCTCTTTAAATTTATC
This sequence comes from Allobacillus sp. SKP2-8, assembly GCF_007559355.1. Classification (NCBI taxonomy): domain Bacteria; kingdom Bacillati; phylum Bacillota; class Bacilli; order Caryophanales; family Bacillaceae; genus Allobacillus; species Allobacillus sp. SKP2-8. Next base: position 40,094 of record NZ_VMHF01000002.1, read on the forward strand.
AGCCGCATCCTCTTCTTTATTCACATCGGGATGGTACTTGCGCGCCATTTTTCGATAGGCTTTTTTAATTTCATCCTTAGAGGCATCTTTAGAAACCCCTAGGACCTCATAATAATCTCTTTTACTCATGAGACCACTCTCCTGCATCATATAACATAAAATTTATCATAACATTAGATGATTTCTTTCTGCAACGTAGAGTCGGATTTACTGATTGATCATGTATCGATAATTTGCTTACGAATGATTAATTATGTTTTTTCTTAAAGACAGAATCCAACTATACATATTAAATGATCGGCATAAAGAAAATCACCTTAAAAAAAGTCAAAGCCAGTAAGTTGACTTTGACTTTTTTTAAAACTTTTACACATAAAACTTATTTTTTCTCTTCATCGTCCTGAACTTCTTCATAATCCGCATCAACGACGTTGTCATCTTCTGGCTGTTCGCCGCCTTCTTGTTGTGCTTGCTGTGCTGCCTGTTCATACAATTTCACGCTGAGGTTCTGTACCTCTTGCTCTAGTGCTTCTTTCTTCTCTTTGATAGCATCTAGATCTTCGCCTTCAAGTGCTGTTTTTAATTCTTCTTTAAGCTCTTCGGCTTTCTGCTTTTCGTCTTCTGTTACTTGTTCGCCGAGATCTTTAATTGTCTTATCCGTTGTGAAAACAAGTTGATCGGCTTCGTTACGAAGTTCAACTTCTTCACGACGTTTCTTATCTTCTTCAGCATTTTCTTCTGCTTCTTTCACCATTTGTTCTACTTCTTCATCAGAAAGACCAGAAGAAGATTTAATGGTAATGGACTGTTCTTTATTTGTACCTAAATCTTTAGCACTAACATTTACAATACCGTTTGCGTCAATATCGAAAGACACTTCGATTTGAGGTACACCACGTGGTGCAGGTGGAATGTCTGTCAATTGGAAACGACCTAGTGTTTTATTGTACTGGGCCATTTCGCGCTCACCTTGTAGCACGTGAATGTCTACTGCAGTTTGGTTGTCAGCAGCCGTTGAGAATACTTGTTTTTCACTTGTTGGAATTGTTGTGTTACGTTCAATAAGCTTAGTGAATACGCCACCCATTGTTTCAATTCCAAGTGAAAGTGGTGTTACGTCCAAGAGTACAACATCTTTAACGTCTCCTTGAAGGACTCCACCTTGGATTGCTGCACCAAGTGCAACAACTTCGTCTGGGTTAACGCCTTTTGAAGGCTCTTTGCCGATTTCTTTCTTGATAGCTTCTTGGACAGCAGGAATACGAGTGGATCCACCAACCAATAGAACCTTATCAATTTCGGAAGCTTTCATATCAGCATCATTTAATGCTTGGCGAGTTGGCTTCATTGTACGCTCAACCAATCCGGCAGATAGCTCTTCAAACTTCGCACGACTTAGAGTCATTTCAAGGTGAAGTGGGCCTGCATCTCCCGCTGTAATGAATGGTAGAGAAATTTGCGTTTGTGCTACACCAGAAAGGTCTTTTTTCGCTTTCTCAGCAGCATCTTTCAAACGCTGAACTGCCATTTTATCTTGAGACAGATCAATACCGTTCTCTTTTTTGAATTCTTGAACCATATGGTCGATGATTACTTGGTCAAAGTCATCTCCACCTAGACGGTTATCACCTGCAGTTGAAACAACTTCAAATGTTCCGTCACCGATATCTAGAATAGATACGTCAAACGTACCTCCACCAAGGTCATAAACCAAAACAGTTTGATCATCATCTTGGTTAATTCCGTATGCCAATGCTGCAGCAGTCGGCTCGTTAATGATACGCTCTACTTCCAAGCCAGCAATCTTACCAGCATCTTTTGTTGCTTGTCTTTCAGCGTCATTGAAATATGCAGGTACTGTTACGACTGCTTTTTCAACGGATTCACCTAAATATTCTTCTGCATATGATTTCAAGTGTTGTAGTAAAATTGCAGAAACTTCTTGCGGTGTATATTCTTTACCTTCTGCTTCTTCTTTGTGGTCTGTTCCCATATAACGTTTAATGGACTGAATGGTGTTAGGGTTCGTGATTGCTTGACGTTTCGCAACTTCACCTACTTGGCGCTCGCCATTTTTAAAGGAAACAACGGATGGTGTTGTACGGTTTCCTTCTGGATTTGGGATGATGGTAGAATCGCCGCCTTCCATTACGGCTACGGCAGAGTTTGTTGTTCCTAAGTCAATTCCGATAATTTTACTCATAAAAAAATCCTCCTTGCACACTGTTTGATTTGGTTTATTATTACTGGTTTACTTTAACCATTGCCGGGCGGATCACACGGTCTTTTAACTGATACCCTTTTTGAAGCACTTCGATTACCTGATTTGATTCAAATCCATCTTCTTGAACTTGCATCACAGCTTGATGGACAGTTGGATCAAATTCTTTTCCTTCAGCTTCAATTTCAGTCACACCGACTTTTTCCAAGGCTTGTTGAAGTTGTTGATATACCATTTCTACGCCTTCAATAAAAGAGGCAACATTCTCTTGATCGGCGCCTGTTTGCAACGCTCGTTCAAAGTTATCCAACGCAGGAATGATTTCTGTAGCAAGCTCTTGAGATTTATATTTCAAATCCGTCTCTTTTTCTTTTTTCATTCTTCTTTTGTAATTATCAAAGTCTGCTTGCAAACGAAGGAGACGGTCATTTAAATCAGCATTCTCATCCTTTAATTGGTTGAGTTCGGATTGATTTTCTTCCGAATCAGCTTCTTGTGACTCTTCAGTTTCGTTCTCTTCTTGATTTGTATCTTCAATTGTTTCATTTTCTTCTTCAATCACTTCATCGAAATGATCTTCTGGGTCTGTTACGATGCTATCTTTTTCGTTGTTATGTTCATCGACCAATCCAGTCACCTCCTCATGTAACGCTTCCTAGATTTCCAATTGTTAAATATATCATCTATCGATTAAAAATCAACTAGTAGGGATTGACATCAAATGATTAATTTTTATCATACCAGGACTTTAACGATTGGCTCATTTGCTTACTCCATAATTGAAGCATGGCAACAGCTTTCGCATAATCCATCCGTGTTGGCCCGAGTAAAGCAATCGTACCTACTTGGTCTTCGCCAATTGTATAGGTAGATGTAATTAATGATAAATCATTTAATGCCTCGATTTTATTCTCTCGTCCGATAAAAATATGGGTTCCTTCTTCTTTCGATTTTAAAATCGGTGCAATTTGTTCTTCGCTTTCCATCATACTGAATAGAATTTTAATCTTTTCAATATCATTGAATTCTGGTTGGTTTAACATGTTCCCTTTTCCACTTACATATAAGTTGGTCGGCAAGTCGATCAATAAAGCTTCTTCTAGCAGTTGGTAAGCTTTTGAAAAGTCGGACGTATACTTCTCAATTAAACCTCTCACTTCTTTCTTGATCATCCGGTCCAAATAGACGAGTGGTATGCCCACAAGCTTCTCATTTAAGATATTGACCGTCTTCTCAAGGTCTGATCGATCTAATCCTTGAGGGATAACAAAAGATCGGTGCTCAACATGACCCGTATCTGTCACAAGAATTGCAATCGCTGAATGCTGCGTTAACGGAACAATTTGTACTTGTTTTAATTTTGTTTCGAAAATTTCAGGACCAAGAACCAATGTCATGTACTGCGTCAATTCGGATAAAATGTTAGCAGAATTCTCCATAACACGTTCCAATTCGATCATCTTATGACTAAAATATTTGTTGATGCGCATGATTTCGTCTTTTGTCAATTTTAATGGGTCCATCAGATGATCGACATAGAAACGATATCCTTTTTCAGACGGCATCCTCCCCGAAGATGAATGAGTTTTTTGCAAGAAACCCAACTCCTCTAAATCAGCCATTTCATTCCGGATTGTAGCTGGGCTAAACCCGACTTGATCTTTTTTGGCGATGTTTCGAGAGCCGATTGGTTGTGCAGTATCAACAAACTCATCCACAATGACTTTCAATATTAACAATTGGCGATCTGTAAGCATTTAACTCACCTCTGTTAGCACTCTTTTTGTTCGAGTGCTAATGCTATTATTAAATTATCAAAAACCATTTTAACTGTCAATAAGAGTGTATTGATTTTCATCCAATAGAAATGATGAGAATACTTCGTTACCGAACATTAACCCTTGCCGTGTCATACGAATGGTATCTTTGTCGTACTCAACCCATTCTTTTTGACTTAATCGTTTAATCTCTTTTCCGTAAACATCAAATAAAGAAACGCCATACTTTTGCTGAAACAAAGAATCAGATACGCCACTTCTTCTTCGCAGGCCAAGAAACATTTCTTCTTCAATTTTTTCTTTCTTCGTGATTTCATCGATATGTAATATCGGCTTTTTCCGATCATTGATCGCTTGAATATAATGATTCACCGGCCGGTAATTCACATATCGCTCATCGTTTAAATACCCATGTGCGCCTGATCCAAATGCATAGTAGGGTGCGTTACTCCAATAGGTCAAATTATGTTGACTCTCAAATCCCTTTTTCGCATAGTTACTAATTTCATAATGATTTAACCCGTTGCTTTCCATCATATCCATCAAGGCGATCAGCATATCCGCTTCTGTTTCCTCTGGCGGTTTATTCAACTTACCTTGTTGGTGACGCATGTGAAATACAGTTCGCGGCTCGATTTGTAGTGCATAAGATGAATAATGGGGCAAATCATACGCTATCGCTTGATTTAATGTTTGTTTGAAATGCTCTAACGATTGATCTGGTAGCGCGTAAATAAAGTCCATACTAATATTTGTCAGGTCATGACGCTCCAATGAGTGGACAGCTTTGTTGACATCTTCGACAGTGTGAAGCCTGTTCAACTGTTTCAGATAAGCATCATCCAATACCTGGACACCAAGCGAGACTCGGTTGACACCGAATTCTTTCATAACTTTTACATGATCTTCTGTAAACTCACCCGGGTTCGCCTCAATCGTAAACTCTTCAACTTCATCGACGTTAAAATATGTCGAGATGGACGTCATTAATTTTGTCAATTGTTCTGGATTCAAGCTTGTCGGTGTTCCTCCACCGATATAAATGGTGCGTACCGTTTTTGGTTGCTTTCCAATATATAGCTCCATTTCCTTGTCTAAAGCCTTCAAATAGTCATCTGCCAATGATTGATTGTAATACATTTTTGCAAAATCGCAGTAATGGCAAATTTCATGGCAAAAAGGAATATGAATATAAGCTGCGTTTGTCATCGGTAACCTTCTTTCTTCGAGACAGTGTGTTAAAAACAAAGAAAAGGGCGACCGAATTGGCCTGCCCTAGTCGTCGTCACCCATTTCAAGTACGGACATAAATGCCTCTTGTGGGATTTCGACTTTTCCAACCATTTTCATTCGTTTCTTACCTTCTTTTTGTTTCTCCAATAGTTTTCTCTTTCTCGAAATGTCTCCACCGTAACATTTGGATAAAACGTTTTTACGCATGGCTTTGATTGTCGTCCGAGCAATAATTTTATTACCGATTGCCGCTTGAACCGGCACTTCAAATTGTTGCCTTGGGATAATCTTTTTTAACTTTTCGGCGATATGCTTTCCTCGATGAAATGCAAAATCCCTATGGACAATGAAAGACAATGCATCGACGGATTCACCGTTCAGAAGAATATCCATTTTAACCAGATTCGAAACTTGGTAGCCTTTGAAATCATAATCGAACGAAGCGTATCCCTTCGTCTGTGACTTCAATTGGTCAAAGAAGTCGTAAACGATTTCGGATAAAGGAATTTCATACGTAATATTTACACGGTTTTCATCTAAATATTGCATGTCCTTGAATTGACCACGTTTCTTCTGACAAATTTCCATCACCGCACCGACAAAGTCATTCGGCACCATAATAGTCGCTTCAACATATGGCTCTTTAATTTCTGAAACTTCCTGCGGATCCGGTAGCATAGATGGGTTGTCAACATGGATGATCTCGCCATCATTTAATTGAACTTCATAAATAACACTTGGTGCTGTCGTAATTAAATCAATGTTGAATTCCCGTTCGATTCTTTCCTGAATGATTTCCATGTGTAAAAGTCCTAAGAAGCCACAACGGAATCCAAAACCGAGCGCCTGAGAAGTTTCCGCCTCGTATTGTAAAGACGAGTCATTAAGCTCTAAGCGTTCTAGCGCCTCGCGTAAGTCATTGTATTTATCCGCATCTACTGGATACAAACCACAAAAAACCATTGGATTCATTTTTTTGTAACCAGGTAATGGTTCGGACGCTGGGTTGTTCGCTAATGTAATCGTATCCCCAACCCGAGAATCTCCTACGTCTTTAATTGATGCTGTTAAGAATCCAACGTCACCAACAGTAAGCTCTTCTTTCTCGACAGGACTTGGTGTGAAAACTCCTAGCCCGTTTACTTCGAATGTTTTACCAGTCTGCATCATTTGGATTTTATCGCCTTTTTTTAGGCTGCCTTCTTTTATACAAATATAAGCAATGACACCGCGGTAAGAATCATACAAAGAATCAAAAATCAAAGCTTTTGTTGGCTCTTCTTCATCTCCAGCCGGAGCAGGTATATCTGTCACAATACGTTCTAAAATTTCATCTATACCTTTTCCTGCTTTTGCAGAAGCCAAGATAGCATCATCCGCGGGTATCCCGATGACATCTTCTATCTCTTGTTTCACACGTTCTGGGTCTGCACTTGGTAAGTCAACTTTATTAATAACTGGAATGATTTCCAAATCGTTATCCAAAGCTAAATAAACGTTTGCAAGTGTTTGGGCTTCAATACCTTGCGCTGCGTCAACGACTAGGATCGCCCCTTCACAAGCTGCCAGACTACGTGATACTTCATATGTAAAGTCGACGTGTCCAGGCGTATCGATCAAATGAAATAAATAATCTTCACCATCTTGATCCGTATATCCTAATTGTACGGCATTCAATTTGATGGTTATTCCACGTTCTCTCTCCAAATCCATGGCATCAAGAAATTGTTCTTTCATTTCTCTTTGGGTCAACGCATTCGTTCTTTCTAATATGCGATCGGCTAGAGTAGATTTACCGTGATCGATATGGGCAATAATTGAAAAATTTCGTACGTTTCTTTTCTTTCTCTCTGTCAAACTGCATCACTCCTGTAATTCGCGAAAATACGCTAGCTTGATTATAGCAATACAATCGACAACATTCAATTGATTTTCGTTACCAGAATAGCAAAGAAAATCGATGAAGGAATTCGAACAGGAATGAGAACAAGCTTTTTAGTCCTGTTTCCAAAAAGCTAGCAATCATGAATAGCTCGCTTCCTTTAGGCTTCTCATTTAATTGCTTCGTATGTTTTACTTCAAACGATTCAACACCCTGTTCTTTCTTGTCCAGTTCCGTTTCATTCGCTATAACTTCTGTTGTAGTAGGTTCGGCGTGCTTTCCGAAAGACACACCGACCTGAAAGATAAAGAACAAAACAATGAGAATACCTAAAAGTCTTAACATGATTACACCTCTTCCGCCGTTTTATTGAAATAATAATCTGCAAAAATTTCACTGAAGTACTTAATGGTTAAATAAAGTTCTTCAAATGTATTTTCATACCCACCAACCTCAAGAACAATCGAGTTCTCTGCTAAATCTTGGTTATAGACTCCGTTAACCCCAGATCCTCTTTTCACTTCCACACCCCGACTTAACGTTGGATATTTTTCTTCAATCCGTTCGTGAAGCTCTGCTGCGAATGCTAAGTTTTTCTCATAATTCTCATGTTCGCCACCGATGACAAACATTATCTTCGCGGCCTTTTGACCGTTAATTTCTGTCGTTGTTATATTCCTTGGCTGCGCATCACGATGGATATCGATCATAAAACTTAAATCTTCATTGTTTGCTTGCGCTTGTTGAACCACTCTTCGTGCATAATCATATGACTGGTGATAAACCATTCCTTCTTTTTTCAGTTCATTCCAAATATCCGTTTCATCCACAAACGATTCAATTTGCTGATTCTTTAAGTGTTCACTCATTTTTTTGGAAAGCTTCATAACGTTCTCCGTCTGATGGAAGGCTTCATCTGGAACTCGACCTTCTGATAGTTCAGGTAAAAAAGATTCTCTATTATGGGAGGTATAAATGAAAACGGACTCACCGGTATAGGTTTGATCTGGCTTACTGTCCTCATCAATTTCTTCATCTTCGAACAGATCTTCTGGAGGAGCTGACTCGACAGATGTGGTAAATTGGTTCGTTCCACTCCCTCGAATAGCAATCGTACTATTATTAATCGAAAAATTCGGTAGTTCATGCCCAAACAACAAACGAATATCCTGATACGGTAGGCTCGTGAGCATTGGCAATAAAACAGATGACAGTGACAATTGCTCATCTGCAGAAACAACCCCATCCATAATCGGCTGGTCAATGGTTAATAAATGGCTTAACGAAACAGCGTCCACATCAGCTAACCATTCATCCATAAAAGAATCAGATCCGTTTGGAATCGGTCTGATTGTAAATGCTGGAATTAACAGCCACAAGACGATAAACAAGACAATGAACAAAACAAATGGATTTTTCATCTTCTTTTTAAAGTTTTTTGAGTTGAAGGATATTGGATTCTTCATTCATTTCAACCTCTCTAGTAAAGTTCTACTAAAACTCTATTCAAGAGATGCAGATGATAGAACGATGAATCAACGAAAAACAAAAAGAACCCTAGTCTCGAACTTCTTAAACGTCCGCTAACTAGGGTTCATTTTGTTGACTCTATAAAAAATCTTTAGCATTCTTTGGATTGATTGATGCATGAAGTCCTTGATTCAGTCCGTTGGCAATCACTTTGCTTAATTCTTCAATCACCTCATCGACTTCTTTTGGTGTAACCATTAAATTATGTCCGATTGGATGAAGAACTTCTTGAATCAGCTGGCGCTTTTCCTCTTCTCCTAAAGCTCCGATCACGCCCATGAATTTTTTTCTTGTATCTTCATCTGGTAAATCTTCTTGTTTCAACTGTTTACGCTTGCCGAAAGACATTCCTGCTGGTGTTAATGCTTTACTTGCTCGATCTTGTTCAGTAATTTCCCTGCCAAAATGTTTAAGCATGTAGTCAATCGTGTCGCTTGTAATCGTAACCGCGTCGACGACAGTCGGTATTCCTATTGAAAAGACAGGAACATTTAATGTTGCTTCACTGACTTCTTTTCGATTATTTCCCACTCCAGAACCTGGGTGTATTCCCGTATCAGACATCTGGATTGTCGCATTCACTCGGTTAATACTTCTTGCCGCAAGGGCATCAACGACAATGATAAAATCAGGTTTGGATTGTTTGGTCACACCGAAAATCATATCACTCGTTTCAATTCCGGTCATACCCATCACCCCAGGAGTGAAGGCAGCGACCGGACGGAAACCTTCATCGACCGATTCTGGGTGAAGTTTGAAGAGATGTGCATTCACATAGGTTTTATTCAACGTTCTTGGACCTAGTGCATCCGGTGTTATATATTCATTCCCTAAGCCGACAATAAGGCACCGTGCATCTTCCGGGATTTGATGCTTTTGAATCAACCGGCTAAGCTCTTTAGCCATCATCGTACTGATTTGATTTAGAAAATTTGATTGTAAATCCCTTAACTTCTGTGATTCCAATGTGATATATTCTCCAGGACTTTTCCCTACACGTTTACTTCCTTCTTCGTCAATTTCTACGCGGGTTAATTTCACATCATCTTCCTGAAATTCTCGAATAATGATTCCGTCAAGCTCGTGTTCTTTTTCTGGATTTTTCTCAACAAACATTTCTTTTGCTTCTACAGCCAAATCTGTTCGTGGTTTGAATTCATTTTTCATCTAATACCCTCCAATCTCTGTTCCTTAGTCTGTTCTAAATTCCATATTTTACTCGATAAGCATTCGCGCTTGACAGGAATTAATTGAAATTTGGACCAAGCTTTGGTACAATAATTTTTGTCCAACGAATATTTCTTGGACATTTCATCAGGAGGTGAATGAATATGGCGAATACTAAAAGTTCAACAAAAAGAATCCGTGTGAATAATGAAAAGCGTACAGGAAACCAAACGATTAAATCTGACATGCGTAGTTCTATGCGTGAGGTGGAGAATCATGTACGTAACAACAATGTAGATGAAGCAAAAGAATCTTTAGTTACTGCGGTCAAAAAAATCGACAAAGCACAACAAAGAGGTATTATTCATAAAAACAATGCAAGTCGAAAAAAACGTACGCTTATGACAAAAGTAAATGAATTGACTTCATAAGTGAAAATTTAGTTGGAATTTATTAAAAAAAGAGCTGGTCTTCAAGCAAGCTTAACTCGAGTGCTTGAACATCAGCTCTTTTCATTTGATTTATTTGATTGATTTCAGCTCGATTCTTTAACCTCTAAGCAGGCTCACCAATTTTTCTTCCGGCTCTTTCTAAAAACATCTCCAGGGCTAACCATTTATCCTTTTCACCTGTTTTCATTTGCTCATCACAACGTGCTGCTTCAATGATCATTTGTTTCAATTGATCTTCTGTGAATCTTCTTTCCCTTTTTAGAGCCATTTTGACCGCATACGGATGCACTTTCAACTGCTTTGCCATTTGTTGTTGTTGGTAATTCGATTTTTTCAGCAATTTGCATTGCAAAATTAAACGGATTTGGGATGCGACAAGTGCCAACAGTGCAATCGGTTCTTCATTTCGTTTACGGAATTCCTTTAAAGCTGAAAGTGAATGACCTAGGTTTCCTTCAGTCAATGCATCAATCAATGTAAACGTACTCGTTTCTGCATGAGTGGAGACTAGTGACTGTGCTTGTTCATAATTAATTGCTCCGTCAGTCGCATATAAAGCGATCTTTTTTAATTCGTGATCTAAGGCTTCTATATGCTCCCCAATTCTTTCGATCAGTAGATCAATCACTTCATTGGACAACTGTAGGCCATGTGATGCTGCCATTGGTTCAATTGTACTTTTCATGTCATATAAGTTTGGTGGTGTGCAATCAATCACCATGCTATTCTCTTTCACTATTTTGGTGATTTTTTTTCGTTGATCGAGTTTTGGATAGGGAGCAATGATTACCACAGTCGTGAAATCGACTGGATGATTGATGAAATCCATCAATACATCAACCTGGTGATCAACATCTCCTTTATGTACTTGACCCGTCAAAAAATGTGCGCGATTGATAATCACTATTTTGTGATCGCTGAAAAAAGGAAACGTTTCTGCATCATGAATGGCTTCTTGGATTGGCGTTGTTTCCATGTCATAAAGCTGAACATCATCATTTTCATTTCCAATACTCGATGATTGAACAATTTTTTCCCTTACCTTTTGAATATAAAACGTTTCTTCTCCATATAATAAGAAAACACTGTGCTTAATTTTGTTCCCTTTTGCGTTCAAAAATTCCTTTGCATGCATTTTGATTCATCTCCTCCTTTTTTATCGTATAACGGATTACCTGCAATGACAATGCAAATATATAGAGGGTGTCAGAACTGACACCCTCGAATCTATATAAACGCCAAAAAGACAAAATCCCGGGCCGTTTTTGTCTTTGGCGGCGTTTGGTGGTATACTTATTGTGTGTATTGTTAGCAGGAATATAGCTGACAACTCTTAACAATCATTTGTTAAAATTTTATGGAAGTTATCGAAAAGACTAGACGTTAACTTCTGTCTACCAGTATAATGTATATGAAACGGGAGGGATGAACGTGAACGAATTCGAACAAGAAGTACAATCAAAAAACAATGATGTCGTTGATTCAATTAAAGGTTTTGGTTTTTCTTTCTTATTCTTTTTCATTATTTTCTTCATTGGAACAGTCTTTCAGGTGATCGGTTCTTAATCAGTATAGTTAGTTCAAAGAGGCTGAGTTATTCAGCCTCTTTTTTCTATTCTATGGTGTAAACGGAGAAAATGTGCTTTGTCCATTTTTATAGATCATTTCGACAGCACCATGGGTATCCGTTCGCCAAACCTTTATTCCATGATCTTCCAAGCGTTTAATGACTACTTGAGATGGATGGTTAAAGGTGTTGTCTTCTCCAACCGAAATCAAAGCATTCTTCACATCTACACCGACTTCTCTAATAAATGCTTCACTCGTAGAAGTTTTGCTTCCATGGTGGGCTACTTTCAATAAATCAATCGGAGGCAAGTTCCTTTGTAGAATGCGTCTCTCCCCTGATTCCTCTAGATCTCCGGCAAATAATGTGCGATGTCCATCTACTTCCAGAATAAATACTAATGAATGATTATTTTCACTTCCGGATGATCGATTTGTTTTAGGTGCTATGACTTCAATTGTTCCACCACCAAACTGTAGGCGATGACCGTGCATGAGATGAATGGGTTGATATTTGTCACCAAAATAGCGTGTAATTGGTTCGAGATCCTGTCTTGCCGCAATAAACAACCCTTTTGGTTTGAATGAATCCATGATTTCTTTTCCGCCTGCGACGTGATCGTAATCAAAATGACTAATCAATAAGGCGTCAATCTGAGTAATGCCTTTGGACCATAAAAAAGGTTGAATGATATTCTTTGTGTTTCTGTTTGATTGGTCCAAATGAGAATATACAACCTCTTCTCCTGCATCTACCATTAAAACACCCGATCTCCTTGGTAGCTCAATGACGAATGAATCACCTTGGCCGACATCAAGCATTGTAATTCTGTAGGCATTGTCCATATAAGGAAGGGCTTGCTGCATCCACCAGCATCCAATCAAAGCAATCGCGAATACTGCAGTGAATCTCAACTTTCCACGATTCCACATAGCCATCATGATGAGAAAAATTACATAATAAATGCCAATCACAAGAATTGATGGTTTGCCGACAATCCATTGAGCAATCGAAAATTGTTCAAGACCGACTAACGCATCCATCATTGGTTGGTTGATCCATATAAATAACTTTTCCAATAATACAGCAAATGGAGTGTGCAGAAGCTGCAACAACAAGAGAGTGATTAATACCGGTAGCATAAACACGGTGAAATATGGGACAAACAATAAATTGAGGAGAAATGAGAGCACATTTGTGTAGTAAAAGTGATAAAACTGAAGAGGCAATAATGCGAGTTGGCTAATTAAACTAATTTTTATCGAAGTCCACAACCATCCATCCGTTGTAATGATTTGCTTCGACAAGATTAGACTACACGTCACAAGAAAAGAGAACTGAAAAGAGAGCTGATAGAACAAATAGGGATCGAACACTAGAGAAATAATATAAATGATGGCCAAAACATCCAGCAATTTAACAGTCATTTTTAGCTTTGTAACCAGAATGACCAAAACAGCCATCAGGCCTGCACGAATGACAGATGGTTGGCTTCCAGCAAGCACAATATAGACCGGAATGCTAACGAGCAATATGTTCATAGCAGATTCTTTTGAAATGCGAAAACCAAAATACAACACAGCATAGGATAAGGCCAACAGTAACCCTACATGTAATCCACTAATCGCAAGCAAATGTGATAGATTCCAAAATTGAAAACTTTCCATCAGTTGGTCATCGAAATTTGACCGTTCGCCAAACAAGAGGGCTTTCATCCACATAGAAGTATTTGGAGAAAAAACATCGTCAATTTGTTCCAACAAACGATCCCGATATTCATATAAGGGGGATACGAACGATGAACCAACACACTCTTCAATAGTTGCATCATATGCAATTCCATGAATCCCTTGATGATTCAAAAATGAACGATAATCAAATTGGCCCGGATTCGTTGCTTGATTAACTTGCTCGATAGACATCTCTGTTAGGCAGACGGCACCATGCTTGATCGCATTTTTTTCAACTTTTTGTTGGCGGATGAGTACCATTTGCTGATTGGATAACTCAACTTCAAATTCAGTGTAGAATTCTTTGGTGATTGGATGACTTTTAATAATGGTTGGTCCAGCGTATTCTTCTGGTAGGGTGTTCTCATCTGAGAGGGCTGTTGTTTGAGGCGAGAGATATATGGAGAGGATAAAAAGAAAAAGGGATACTCCGAGAAACCATTTATGACTGAACCAAAAACGGAGAAGTGTTAGTAACAATGCTCCAAGCAAACAAAGGCTCACTGCAAACGGCAAGTATCCCAACGTATAGATTACGGCAGCTAAATAGATATTACCTTTCAATTCGACCTCACATCATTCGACATGCATGAATAGGTCATTGACTTGTTCTCGGTAATGACGTAATTTTTCCTCTTCGACCCCTTGCGCTTCCAACTCTTGAATTAATTTTGTCATTAAGGTGATTTTTTCTTTCGTCCCAGTGTCAATATGTAAATAATCCAATTCTACTTTTTCATATTCAACACCTGCAGCTTCAAGCAGTTCAATCGCATACGGATGATTCCGATAGTCTTCAGCATAATAAATTTTACTGATCCCACTTTGGATGATCGTCTTGCAACAATTCAGACATGGAAAGTGGGTGACGTAAATTTCAGCCCCCTCTGTTGGCACGCCGAATTTTGCACATTGTAATATCGCATTAATTTCTGCGTGAATTGTTCGTACACAATGACCTTCAATAACTTTACATCCGACTTCAATACAGTGATCGCCGCCAGAAACACTTCCATTATATCCACCAGCAATTACACGTTTTTCACGTACGATTGTCGCTCCAACTGATAACCGTTCACACGTACTGCGCAAGGCCAATAAATGACTTTGCGACATAAAGTATTGATCCCAAGAAATTCGCTCCATTGGTTATGATCCTCCTAGGTATTTTCAGTTTATTATTTTCCTTTAGTATATCATGTCAGCTCTATGGGACAATCACCATTTCTCTAAACCGCTCAAGCGTTTTTTCTCCGATGCCAGAGATTTGTAACAAATCATCAACGGATTGAAATTTACCATTTGTATCACGAAATTCGATAATACTTTTCGCTTTTTGTTCGCCAATTCCTGGTAAAGTCATGATTTCATCTAAACCCGCAGAGTTAATCCTTACCTTCCCTTCTTCCACTTTTCCACCTGTGGAAAAAATATTGGCGTCTTCTGTTTCTCCCTTAGCTGGTACGTAAATAACCATTTCATCTTGGATCAATGCAGCCATATTGACCATCAATTCATCAGCATCCTTTAAAAAGCCACCTGCTACCTGGATCGCATCCTTGACACGATCTCCTTCTTTTAACTGGTATACACCTGGCTTTTCAACCATGCCTTTAATATCCACCCATATTATTTTCGATTCAATCGAATCATCGATTGAATTAGTCACCTCTTCCTCCGCTTCAATTGGCTCTTCAATCACAATTGAAGAAGTTTCCGGGTTTTGCTGAAAGAGAAATAACGCAATAAGTAAAAGTAAAAAGATCAGTACATAAATCAACCATTTCTTTTGAATAATCATGTTCAAGACCTTCTTTCATATATTAATTTAGGGATACCTTTAAGGAGGTTGTGAAATGAATTGGGGAATTATCGGAACAGGCAATATGGGGAAAGTTCTTTTGCATTCTTTAACGCAAAGTCAGGCTGTGGAAGAAAAGAACCTTTACCTTTATAATCGAACATTGATGAAGGCTTATGAGCTATTAAATCAGTATCCAAACGTCCATGTCGAACGAAGTTTAACAAGCATGGCCAATAAATGTGATGTGTTACTATTATGTGCTAAACCGAAAGAGATCCTTGAAATTGCCAAAAAGCTTCAACCGAACATTAGAAAGGACCAACTGATTATATCGATTACGAGCTCGATTTCAACGGATCATCTTGATCAAATCTTACCGTGTAAAACTGCACGTATGATTCCGAGCATAACGAATCAATCATTGACTGGAGCCACGTTATTGTCTTTTGGTCAGCGAACGAACGCAATTGATCAGCAAATGATTAAACAAACATGCAAATTGTTTTCAGAGCCCGTTGAAGTCAAAGATGAAACGGTACGTGCCGCTTCTGACCTCGTTTCTTGCGGTCCAGCTTTTCTAAGTTACGTATTGGAAGATATGATTCAATCGGTTGAAAAGGAGACTTTGCTTAAGAGGGAAGATGCTGAAAAGTTTATAGAGACAATGGTGATTGGTTTTGGCCGTTTACTGGAAGAGAGACATTTTTCACTTCAAACTTTACGGGAAAAGGTGATGGTTAAAGGTGGAATCACCGGAGTAGGTATGAAGGCGTTGGAAAAAGAGATTCACAACAGTTTTAATCAGGTATTCATTAATACGCATGAAAAATTTGCTACAGAGCAAGAAATGGTAGAGGCATTAATCCATGAGGCAAAAATGAATTTCAGTGGATAATTCTATTGTTAATCAAGTCAAAGAAAAAAGCAACAAATTTATGTTGCTTTTTTCACTATGCTTCACAGACAAAGAACAAACGGTCTCCATCTTCACTTTCCTCAAAAAAATTAAAATCTGCATATACGCGTACAGTCGAAAAACCCGCTTGCATTAGCCAGTGTTTATATTGTTCGACCAAAAAAGTCCGTTGGGTATGCTCTTCGTCAAATCGTTGATAACGCCCGTCATCATCAGCTACGAAAAATGTGAGGTCGTAATGGACCTCTCCTTTTTCTTGCCCAGGTAGACAAAACCAAATATAACTTAGATCATCTGTTACATATGAATAAATTTCATCTTTAATCAGTTGGTTCATATGTTCAAGACTATGAACATCAAAAAGAAATTTCCCACCTGGATTCAGGTGCTTTTTTATTCGCCTCAAGGATTCCTTCACTTGGTCTTTTTCTGTTATATAGTTGAGAACATCCAAAAAGCTGACAATGACATCGAACCGTTCATCGAGTGATAACTGAACCAAATTCGCTTGCTCAAACTCGGTCGAACTGCCGTGTGGTTTTTTATCATTCGCTTGCTCAATCATTTCTGCGGACAGATCGATACCGACGACTTTTTTTGCGGTCGGCTCCAAGCGTAATGACATCTCCCCCGTTCCACAACCGAGGTCCAAAACCGACGGATTCAAATGTTCTTTGGTAAACG
This sequence comes from Allobacillus sp. SKP2-8, assembly GCF_007559355.1. Taxonomy (NCBI): domain Bacteria; kingdom Bacillati; phylum Bacillota; class Bacilli; order Caryophanales; family Bacillaceae; genus Allobacillus; species Allobacillus sp. SKP2-8. Next base: position 57,058 of record NZ_VMHF01000002.1, read on the forward strand.
CTTTGTAAAAATCAACCCATTGATTATATGGTACGTCGGTCATGAAGTAATCATAGATTTTTGCCATTTGGCCATACATGAAAATTGCGTCCTTTCTTAGATCGGCAAGTCAACTTTTGACGCGTCGCCCCATAACTTTTCCAAGTTATAATACGCTCTTTCTTCTTTATGGAAAATATGGACAACAACATCTTCTAAATCAACGAGCACCCATCTTGCTTGCTCTTTTCCTTCTATTTTTTTCACTTCTTTTCCTTGTTCTTCTACTGCGTCTTTTATGGACTTGCTGATTGCGTCCACTTGACGTTCATTGTTTCCAGAACAAATTAAAAAGTAATCTGCAATTAATGATACTTCTTTCATATCGAGTGCAACAATATCTTGACCACTTTTATCATCACAAGCCTTTGCTGCAATCTCGAGTAGTTGTTTACTATCCAAATAAAACCCTCCTATTTTTTTGTTAATTCATTATATGCATGAAACGTATCAGGGTAAATCAATTGATTTTTACTCATTAAAAACTGAATCGTTTCCCTTAGTGTATATCGGCAACCTTCATCTAAGTCTTCAGTAGCTAACTCCCTTGCTTTATATACGGCAGGAAAATCTCTTCCTGGTTCAATATAATCCGCTAAGAAAACAATTTTTTCTTCAAGGGACATTCTCGCTCGCCCTGTCGTATGGTAACGAATGGAATGAAGTATATTTTTTTCTTCTATATTAAACTTTTCTCGGATGATCTCTGCACCTGCTGGACCATGTAACAGCTCTTCATTAAACAGCAATAAGTCTTTTGGCAGATGTACGGATGACTCAATCGTTTTTGTAAGAATTTCTTTATCAAACTCTTTTGCGTAATCATGTAGTGCAGCGGCAATACCTACTTGTTCTTGATCAGCATGATACAATTTAGCTAATTGCAATGCCTTTTCGGTTACACGCTCTACATGTGCTTGACGTTTGCTACTTAATACTTTTTTTGATTCCGCTAATGCCATTTCAACGTTCATAAAGATGATTCTCCCTTATATACCGTTCTACGTCTTTCTGCAAACCTTCTACCGGTTCATTTTGTTGTAATCCCTTTCGAATGCTAGTCGATGAATAGGGCAAGTCAGGAATCTCAACCATCTGAACTTGATCGGGTTTCGTATACGAATAGCCTTCTCTTCTCACCCCAATAAATTGTACCAAATCTTTTAATTCCTCGATTTGATACCAATTGGGTAAGTAAGCAATTTGATCGCCTCCGATAATAAAGTAAAACGCTACATCTGGATGAAGCTCTTGCAATGCTTTCACTGTATCGATTGTATAAGAACGGCCTTCTCGGTCGAACTCAATGGTTGATATGAAAAGTCCATCCTCACCATCAATCATTCGTTCCAACATACGTAGTCGGTCGTCTGGTGATGCCGTTGCTTCATCTTTATGAGGGGGTTCATAAGTTGGTATAAACCAGACTTCATCCAAATCCAATTTTTCTTTGACGGTTTTCCCGATCACAAAATGTCCTTTATGTGGTGGGTCAAATGTGCCCCCAAACAAACCTACTTTCATAAGATCACCTTTTATATCGGTATAATTATCTTTCCACACTCGTCGACCAATATAGCTCGCAAGAAACATGGGTGGTTGACACCCTATTATTGAAACTACGCATTATGGTAATTCAATCTGTTTATTTTCTTCAGAAGGCTTGTACAAAATAACGATATTCCCAATGATCTGCACCAACTCAGCATTTGTTCCCCGCACAATCTGTTGGGCGATCTCTTCTTTATCTTCAAAGACATTTTGTAAAATATTTATCTTGATCAATTCTCTTTTCTCAAGCACATCATTTAATTGGGCAATCAAATTGTCATTGACACCTTGTTTACCAACTTGAAAAATTGGTGATAAATGATGGGCTTCTTTACGTAAAAATCGTTTTTGTTTTCCGGTTAACATCTGATCACTCCTTCAGCCATTCTAACAGCCTTTCATTAGGTCGATGTCCTGTCCAAATTTCAAATGATTTTGCCGCTTGATGAATCAACATATCAATACCGAATAAAACTTCAATCCCCAATTCATCCGCTTGCTCTAGAAATTTCGTCCATTTCGGTTGATAAACGATATCACTCACTATAGCCTGTGGCTTTACGCGATCTAATCGGATAATTTGTGTATCGATATTCGGTTGCATTCCAACGGTAGTCGTTTGAATAATAAGGTCATATTTACCTAGATGTTCTTCAGCTTCAGTTAGATCGTATACTTGGCTTGTTTTTAGTTTCTTCGTAAGTTCAATTGCTTTTTCTTCGGTACGATTCGTAATATCAATCGTAAAATTTTCTATACCATTCAATGCAAGGGCGATTCCTTTTGCTGCGCCCCCTGCTCCGATAATCAAGATCTTTTTTTTCGTTTGATTGAAAAATTCTGATTTAGCTTGTCTTAAAGCTTCAATATATCCAATTCCATCTGTATTGTAACCAACAAGCTGCCCATCCATCAATTTAACGGTATTCACCGCATTCATTTCCTGCGCATAAAAGTCCAGTCGATCCAAATAAGGAATGATTGATGCTTTATATGGTGCAGTCACATTAAAACCCATCAATCCGTCTTGCTTCACTTGTTCTGTAAAGGCACCCAATTCTGCATGGGTTAATTCATATAATTCATATGCACCGTTTACCCCAAAATCTTTCAAAAAATGTTGATGAAGTTCAGGGGATTTGGAATGTTTGATGGGATTTCCAATCAGTCCGAAGTGATACATAGAATTCTTCTCCTTAGATAATTGCTTCGCGTATGATTACATTGACCCCTTCAGGTGCATACGCATCTACCGTGATTTTTCCGGCTGGAATCGTAATCCATCCAAGACCAGAAACTACAATATCCATTTTCTTTTCGTGAATATGAAAAGTTTTTCGTTTTAAAGCCGGCCACTTCTCTATTGTTTCTTCACTTGGTGGGGACAGCATTTCACCTAAATGATTTTCATATAAGTCTTCTGCTTTTTCCGTTTTCGTTCGGTGAATAGACAATCGGTTTGAAAAATAACAAATATATCCATATTTATCATCCGCTTCAGAAATGTCCAAGCGAACCATTCCGCCGACGAATAGCGTTTGTCCATCATTCAATTGGAAGACTCTCGGTTTCACTTCTTTTTTTGGAGTGATGATCTTCAAGTCTTTGGCAGTCATCAAATGGGCCATTTGATGATCATTAATAATTCCTGGTGTGTCAATCAAATTTGATTGTTCATCTAAAGGGATTTCGATGAATCCAAGCGTTGTTCCAGGAAAATAGGATGTCGTAATCACATCTTTTTCACCGACCGATTGATGAATTAAATGGTTGATGAAAGTCGATTTGCCGACGTTTGTACAACCGACAACATAGACATCTTTACCTTGTCTAAGTTGATCGAGTTGTAACGAGGCCTCTTCAATTCCTGTTCCTTTGACAGAACTGACTAAAAAGACATCCTCAACGATTAATCCATACTCTTTGGCTACATTTCGCAACCAAAGCTTAACTTTGTTCAAGTTCGTAGACTTTGGCAATAGGTCAACCTTATTACCGACTAAAACGATTGGGTTGTTACCAACGAACCGTTTTAAACCTGGAATAAAACTCCCGAGAACATCAAATAAATCAACAATATTGACGACCACTGCATCTTGGTCACTAATATCATGAAGCATTTGAAGAAAGTCATCTGCATGCATATTGACGTCTTGCACTTCATTATAATTTTTCAACCGAAAGCAGCGCTGGCAAATCAATTGTTCTTGATGCAGTGCAGATTCAGGTACATATCCAGGTTCTTGCTTATTTTCTGTCTGAATGGGTGCCCCACAACCTTGACAGTACAGTTGCTCATTCATATTATTCCTCCCAGTTCAACTTACCTTTTCGTTTAAAGTAATTCATAATTCTTCTTTCGATCATCCGATTGAATTTTGTAAAGAACCCATCCGATTCAACAACGGGTATGACAAGTATTGTATATAAACCTCCACGATTCCCACCGAGAACGTCAGTCAATAACTGATCACCTACCACCACAATTTCCTCTTTCGGAAGGTTCATGGTTTTTCTTGCCTTTCTAAAAGCTTTTTGTGTAGGCTTTTTAGCATTATGGATAAAAGGAATATCTAAGGGATTCGAAAAAAACCTTACCCGTTCTTCATTGTTATTGGAGATAATCGTCACTTGGAGTCCAGCTTCTCTCAATGATTTGAACCATTCAATGATTTCAGGAGTTGCCTCCGGCTGGTCCCAAGCTACTAACGTATTGTCTAAATCCGTAATAACGCCTTTAATTCCTCGTTCTTTTAAATAAGCAGGTGTTATTTCGAACACGTCTTTAACTTGGTCATTGGGCAAAAAATCTGAAAGCATACTTACACCTCACCTATATTCGCTAGTATTCATCATAAAGGAACGTCTAACAATTGAAAAGCGTTTTTAATGGATAAACATGAGCGAATCATTTTTTTGTGTATCATATGTTTACTTCATGGATTGAACGGTAATAATAAATAATAAGATTTATAAAGCAAAATAGCATGAATGTATGCTGAAAATCGTTCGACAAATTCATACATTTTTTTCTCTGTGGATAAACAAATCAACAGGATAAACATTAATATTGCAACATTTTCAAGTGATTTTTGATGCATTACGCACAACTTATACACAAGTTACACACAAAATAATCGAATTGTTTATTCACCTTATTAGTGATAGGATAAATCACGTAGGTTAGAGATTGACTCAGAGATTTATGGGAGGTGCGCCCTGTAAGGGTATTCATAATGGAACAATTATCAGATCATTTACTCATTGAGTCTTATTATCGTGCCATTAAGTTGGATTTAAATGATGACTTTATTAGCTTAATCGAACGAGAGCTTATCATTAGAGGGCTGGATGAAAAAATCAAAGAAATGTCATAAACAGCTTTTCTACCTATATATAACTAACACGAATAACCGTGTTAGTTTTTTTATTGGCTGATGGTTTACTCTTTTCAATTTTAATCATTAGCCATTATAATGGTTACTATATTTGTATTTATACCGTTGAAAGGATGTCACCATTCATGATTTACGCAGTTTTTGCACCAATTCTATTTGCAATCGTCATTCCATTCCTCAGCAGGATGAAACATAAAATACATACTGGATGGCTCATCCTGCCTGTTCCGTTATTGGTTTTTATTTATTTTGTTTCATTCGTCGGGAGTGGTTTTGAAAGTCAAGTAAGCAACTATAGTTGGATACCTTCACTTGATATATCGCTTAGCTTTCACTTGGATGGGCTGAGTCTTTTATTTGCTCTATTGATCAGCGGGATTGGTTCGTTGGTCGTTTTATACTCCATCTATTATTTAGACAGAGAGGAACGACTCGGTCATTTTTATACATATTTGTATATTTTTATGACAGCCATGTTGGGGGTTGTCCTATCCGATAACGTGTTTGCCCTCTATGCTTTTTGGGAGTTCACGTCCCTCTCTTCGTTTCTTTTAATCGGTTATTGGCATTTTAAAGAGAGATCCCGTTATGGAGCAATTAAGTCTCTATTAATTACGGTCAGTGGTGGTTTTAGTTTATTAGCTGGATTAATTTCACTAACCATCGTTACCGGGACGACAAGTATACGCGAAATGGTTGGCCAAGCGGATGTTATTTTGGAAAGTTCCTTTTTCCCTTTGATTTTAATCTTTTTATTGCTCGGTGCATTTACGAAATCCGCACAATTTCCTTTCCATATTTGGTTACCGGATGCGATGGAAGCGCCGACACCTGTTAGTGCTTATTTACACTCGGCAACGATGGTAAAAGCAGGAATTTACTTAATGGCTCGTTTCTCAGCCATTTTCGGTGGAGAACCTAGCTTTTTCGTGCTATTGAGTTTATTTGGAATCATTACTTTAGTATGTGGTTCCTATATGGCTGTCCGTCAAACAGATTTAAAAGCGATTCTTGCTTATTCAACGATTAGTCAATTAGGTATGATTATGGCTATGTTAGGTTTCGGAACGGATATCGCAATCTTTGCAGCTGTTTTCCATATTCTAAACCATGCAACCTTTAAAGGAAGCTTGTTTATGATTGCTGGTATTGTCGACCATGAAACCGGCACACGGGATATTCGAAAGCTGGGCGGGCTGATGACGTTTATGCCGATGTCTGCCACACTAGCCTTGTTTGGAACGTTTTCGATGGCCGGGGTACCATTGCCATTTTTAAACGGTTTTTATAGTAAAGAGATGTTTTTTGATGCATCACTCCAATTATCTGGATATGCAGGAACCTTTGTGGAAGTACTTGCTACCGTGCTTCCTTACTTAGCAGTGATTGGCAGTATATTCACGTTTGTTTATTCGATGTATTTATTCTTCGGAACATTTAGAGGTAAATATAAAGAAGAACAATTACCAGTTAAGCCGCATGAAGCACCATTCATGATGCTTTTATCGCCCATCATCTTAGTAGTTGGTGTAATTGTCATTGGGCTTTTCCCTAGTCTTTTCAACAATGGCTTATTGACCCATGCAGCAGATGCTGTTTTCGGTGCTGAGGTTACAAAAGAAATCAGTTTCTGGCATGGATTCATTCCACCGTTGTACATGTCTCTAGCAGTAGTCGCACTCGGAACAGTACTGTATTTAACCAAAACAAGTTGGGAAAAAGTTTACACGATTATACCTGGTAACTTTTCCTTTAACCGGATTTATGATTGGGGAGTCAATCAATTAGAAGCTGCTAGTAATCGGATTACATTCACTTATATGAATGGTTCTTTACGGCTTTATATGATCTTGTTACTAGCTTCTGTCACCACGATTACAGGAACTGTGTTATTTATTAGTGATGGCATCAATTTTGAAGTATCAGATGTGGCTCCTGTCACTGTTCATGAGGTTTTAATTGCGATTGTGATGGCAATCGCAGCAGTCGCAACCATTTTTGTGACCAATCGCATTGCTGCCATTCTAGTTGTAGGTGTAGTTGGATATGGTCTTGCGATTTTGTTCGTTCTATACAGTGCACCGGATTTAGCGCTGACTCAGCTGATTGTTGAGACTGTTACTGTCGCACTGTTTTTACTTTGTTTCTATCACTTACCGAACCTAACCAAACGAACAGAATCAATCGCCCATCGCGGTATGAACGCATTGATTTCGGTTGGATTCGGCGCATTGATGCTCGTCATATCCATTAGTGCATACAACAGTCAATTTTTCAGTACGATCTCCGATTACTTTACAGAAAACGCTTATAAGCTAGGCGGAGGAGACAATATCGTTAACGTGATCTTAGTTGATTTCCGTGGAATGGATACATTATTTGAAGTTTCTGTACTGTTTGGAGCAGGACTTGCAATTTATTCATTAATCCGTTTACGGAAGAATAAGGGGGCGAAATAATATGGAAATCTTGATGGCTATCTTGGCGTCCATTTTGTTCGCCACCGCCATATATAACTTATTGCAAAAGCAGTTTTTAAGAATCATCATAGGTACGGTACTACTTTCACATGCTGCCCATCTATTTTTGCTTACGATGGGAAAATTAAAACGAGGAAATCCTCCTGTATTGGTTGAGGGTGTAACAAACTATGCGGATCCTCTACCACAAGCTCTCATTCTGACATCCATTGTCATTAGCTTTGGGGTAACTAGTTTTCTACTCGTATTGGCTTACCGAACCTACACACTGAACAAATCTGATAATATGGACGAATTGAGAGGTAGTAGTGATGAGTAACTTAGCAGTTTTACCGATAGTTATACCTTTGATAGCTAGTGTTATCTCAGCGTTTATACCAAAAAAGCTTGGTCTATCACGGTTCATTGCGAAACTATTCGCGATAATCTTTTTAGTATATGCGGGGTACTTAGCTTGGGTCGTTTTCACGGACGGAATCATCGTTATGCAAGCAAGTGGCTGGGCCGCTCCATTCGGCATATCGATTGTGGCTGATTATTTATCTGTGACGCTTGTTTTGATTACATCAATCTTGACCACTGCAGCCGTCTTCTATGCACCAAGCTCATTAAGTCAACTTCAAGAAAGCTACTATTTTTATACGTTTATGTTCTTGATGATTAGTGGGGTTGTCGGTGCTTTCTTGACCGGAGACTTATTTAACTTGTTTGTTTTCTTTGAAGTATTACTAATGGCCTCGTATGGACTCATTGTACTAGGAGGAGGAAAGGTTCAATTAAGAGAGTCACTGAAATATGTTCTCTTTAATGTATTCTCTTCCATGCTGTTTGTCTCAACGGTTGGTTTCATTTATGCCTCCGTCGGAACAGTAAACATGGCCCACTTGGCTGAGCGAATTCAGGAAGCTGAACAAACGGGAATTTTAACGGGGCTTGGTGTCTTGCTGTTTTTCGTATTTGCGATTAAAGCAGCCATATTCCCACTTTATTATTGGTTGCCTAATTCTTATATCGTCCCAAACCCGGTCGTTTCCGCATTATTTGGGGCATTACTTACGAAAGTCGGAATCTATTCCATTCTTCGTGTTTTTACATTAATCTTCAATCATGATATAGGTATTACACACGAAATTTTCACCTGGTTAGCCATATTCACCATGTTATTCGGTGTGATTGGTGCATTATCTACACAAAACGTAAAATTAATTGTTACGTATAACATCATACCGGCAATTGGCTTCATCTTAATGGGGATTAGCTTATATTCGTCAGCCGGCATTGAAGGATCAGTCTATTACTTAGTGCATGATATGATAATTAAGGCAGCCCTATTCTTTCTCGTTGGTGCTTTGGTTGTAGCTGCCGGTACGGACGATCTGCGAAAAATGGGTGGATTGATTACCCGATATCCTGTTCTTGGCTGGCTTTTCTTTGTTGGTTCTCTCGTATTGGCAGGTGTCCCGCCATTCAGTGGCTTTATTGGAAAGTTACTATTATTAAGAGGATCATTAGAACAAGAAGAAATCCTTTTAACCGTGGCAGCCCTGATAACAAGCTTATTGATCCTCTATTCGATGATTCGTATCTTCGTCCGTGGGTTTTGGGGAGACACTGTTGAAGGACTTCCAGAAGGACAGAATAAAAAAGTTCGCCATCTAACCATTCCAGCCGCAGTATTACTTGCGATCAGTATTTTTATTGGAATCGGTGCTGAGTTTATCTATCCTCATGTTGAAACAATTGCTAATATGTTGTTAGATCGAGCAGAATACATTAACGCCGTACTAAGGGAGTAAGATTTATGGCTATTCAAATAATATTCAATTTACTTATTGCTGTTTTATGGATGTTTATGACAGAGTCTTATACATTCGTCACTTTTCTGATTGGTTATATCATCGGCATTGCTTTATTGTTCTTACTTCGTCGCTTCATACCAGATGCATTCTACTTTAAGCGAGTCTTATTGATGATCAAGTTGATTTTGTTATTCTTAAAAGAATTAATTGGATCGACCTGGCAAATAGCCAAACTTGTATACAAGCCCAAGTTGAGCGTAGAACCCGGGATCTTTGCACTACCGACTGAACTTCGTACGAATTGGGAAATTACGTTGCTTGCCAACTTAATTTCATTGACTCCTGGAACGTTGAGCGTTTCAATTTCTGATGATCATACGACAATCTATATCCACGCGATGGATATGCCGGATATCGAAAAAGAAATTGAAGGTATTAAGGAAACCTTTGAAAAAGCGATTATGGAGGTGACGAGATAATGTTAGAAGATTTCGGAGGCGAACTATTGGAATGGACAGTGATCGTTTGTCTGGTCGCAGTAGCATTTTCGGTAGTTATCCTATTGATTCGCATTATCATTGGTCCGACAAATGCGGACCGTGCTGTCGCCTTAGATACGATGGGAATCAATTTAATGGCTTTCGCCGGTCTGACAGCGATCCATCTAGTGACGACAAAACTAAACGATGTTATTTTATTGATTGGCATTTTATTGTTTATCGGTACGATCGCAATTGCGAAATTTATTGAAAAGGGTGTTATCATTGATCGAAATAATCATTAGTTTATTTTTACTTGTTGGCACCTTTTTCATTTTTTCAGGATCACTCGGCATACTTCGGTTTCCTGATGTCTATACACGACTTCACGCAGCAACAAAAGCTTCTACACTCGGTGTGGCCAGTGTCTTGCTAGCAGCGTTTTTATTTTTGTACGTAGACCACGAAATCATTAGTGGAAAACTTTTAATTGGGATATGGTTTATTATGCTCACCGCCCCAATTAGTGGACACATGATCTCCAGAGCTGCACATAACGCAGGAGTCAAGTTGCATGAAAGTAGTATTCGTGACGAATTACAAGAAGCAAATGACCAAGCGAATGCCGAACGACAATCCGAACAACCAGATTCTTAACATCTATTCTGTGCTCCTTTTAATTGGGAGCGCAGTTTTTTTATTGTTTTTAAGGTGGATAGGCACTAATTAAAATTTTCGCCATATAATTGGGGTGTAGGCAAATATCTAATCAACAGGAGTGATGTTTTGCTTAGTTTCTTAAAACTGCTTTCATTATTCGTGCAGCACCCATACTTTTTTGCCCTTTATATTAAGGGACAAATTTTTCCTCAACCGCTTTCAAAAGAAGATGAAAAGAAGTATTTGGACCTTTGGCAAAATGGTGATTTGGATGCCCGAAATAAACTAATTGAACATAACTTACGACTTGTAGCACATATTGCAAAAAAATATGAAAATAATAAAGAGGATCAAGAAGACCTTATTTCCATCGGTACAATCGGTCTCATCAAAGGAGTAGAGAGTTTCTCACCAGAAAAAGGCACGAAACTAGCAACTTATGTAGCGAGATGTATCGACAATGAAATACTTATGTTCCTTCGATCTACGAAAAAGAGCAATAAGGATATGTCTCTACAAGACCCGATTGGCAACGATAAAGAAGGAAATGAAATTAGCTTAATTGACATATTACAATCAGACCAACCCGACCTTGCTGATAAAGTTCAAACAACGATGGAAATTGAAAAAATCTTTCAATATATTCATTTATTAAATTCACGCGAAAAAGAAGTTATTGTTAAAAGGTATGGATTGAATAATCAGAAGGAGTTCACACAGCGAGAGATTTCTCAAGAACTCGGTATCTCACGTAGCTATGTCTCTCGAATCGAAAAACGCGCTTTAATGAAAATGTTTCATGCATTTTATCGTGAAAAGGAAAAAGCAAAAAAGCAAAAAAACCCTAAATGATATTGACCACTAAGCAAGATCAAAAGTACATTTTCACTGCTTAAAACACGGCTTACAAAACTGTTTGATACCCAATTTCCGAAGGTGAGTGACCTGATTACCGACCGAATTCATCGTCCAACAGACTGTTCAGGTAGTGGTCGTATTTCATCCACTCACCGATATCTTCCTGGAACATAACGAAACCCTAGACGGAGATCGATTTATGAATCGATTCCCATCTAGGGTTTTAGCTTACAGCATATTTAATATGAACGTTGCGCTGTTTTCCGCTGCTTTCTCGAGAAATTTTTCAAAACTGACTTCAGACGTTTTTCCGGCAATGTCAGACAATGATCGGATGATTAAAAATGGTGTTCCATATTGGTAGCAAACTTGTGCAATTGCAGCTGCTTCCATTTCCAATGCTTTCACTTCAGGAAACCGTTCGATAACTTGGCTGACTCTTTCAGCATCAGACATGAATGAGTCAGCTGTACCAATGATTCCTACTACCTTCTGAAAATCGCCTGTAAGCCGCTCAATCGATTCTTTTGCTCGTTGGACCAACTGGTCATCTGAAGTAAATACTTCTGGCATTTGTGGAATTTGCCCGAATTTATAACCAAATGCAGTCGCATCTGCATCGTGGTGAAGAATATTCTCACCAATAACGATGTCGCCAACCTCCAAGGTTGGATCCGTTCCACCGGCGCTACCTGTATTTATGACATAGTCAGGCTTAAACCGTTCATGTAAGATGGTGGTCGATAAAGCTGCATTGACTTTACCGATGCCAGACTGTAATAGAATAATTTCATGATCGCCATAGCTACCTATATTATATTCGCAATTTGCTATAGTCGTTGATGAATGAATTGTTATCCGTTCTTTGATTGCTTCCACTTCTTCTTCCATTGCGCCAATAATTGCGTATTTCATTTTCTATCTCCTTCGTCGAACTATTCAAACCGATGTTTTTGATCATTTTCTTCTAAAACTTTTACGAGTTGTGGTTGCCATCCTTCATTTTCAACCCACTCTAAGTGGACACGGTATATCTCACCATCTGTTTGATTTTCTATCGTCGCTTCTACATAATTCGGATTCCCGTCACTTCCAAACCACCAATAGGTAATATCTTCGGAATTACCGTTGATCGCTGAAGCTGAAGCTTCTTCCAGTTCTTGACGATCTTGGCTTCCTTTGTCTAAATCAATCGAATGTGGTTCTTCTTGTTCGGTTGGATATGTTGGCCAATCACCTTTAATGACTTGTATAACATTCTCTTCATCGGATTGCTCAACTTCAATCTCTTCTCCAAAGTTACTGTATTCGCCTGTATTTTCATCTGTTGACTCGTTCGTTTCCTCATCTGATTTTTCTTGTTCGTCTGTAGACTGGTCTTCGTCGGATGGTGTATCCTCATTACTTTCATCTGTTGACTCATTATTTTCTTCTTCTTGGCCTGATGCTTCGTTTTGATTCGACTCTCCATCAGATGAATCTTCTAACTCCACACCTTCTTCTGTTTCTTCATCCCCAGCCTCTTCATCACCAGAAAAGAAATATAGCATGATCAGCAACAGGATTAAAATCCCTGCTAAGATCAACATGTAATTCATCATTTTTGTTGTTCGTCTTCTTTTCTCAAATCGTTCAGCTCTTGTGTGTTCATTTTGATACTCGTCTGCCATAACACGGACCTCCACGAAATGGATTTGGTATACAGTTCAATAATATGTAAATGTCCTACACAGCGTTGCGTAGGACAATACATGGATGATTTGGTTATTTTACTTCTGTAATTCGAACTTCTAATTCGCCACCTGGTGTAGCGACGGTCACTTCTTCTCCGACTTTTTTACCGAGTAGGCTTTGAGCCATTGGAGAATCATTTGAGATTCTACCCTCAAATGGATCAGCTTCTGCACTTCCGACGATTTGATATTCTTCTTCGTCACCATCCGGTAACTCTACGAATTTAACTGTCTTACCTAGTTGGACAATGTCTGAGACGTTTTCATCGTTTTCGATGATCACTGCATAACGAAGCATCGTCTCAATTTGAGAAATACGAGATTCAACAAATGCTTGTTCATCTTTTGCCGAATCGTATTCTGAGTTCTCGGACAAGTCACCAAAATCTCTAGCTATTTTAATACGCTCGACCACTTCTGGACGACGAACGGTAATTAACTCGTTTAATTCATCTTCTAGTTTCTTTTTCCCTTCCTCTGTCATAAAAAACTGTTTTTCTTCTGCCATTTCTAACACCTCTCGTTAATTTCTAATCTGTTTGTTTCTAATCCATTGTTATGAATGTTTGTCTTCAATAATACTTTTAATTTTTGTCGTCAGTAAATCAATCGCAACGTAATTATGGCCACCTTCAGGAATAATGATGTCTGCATATCTCTTCGCTGGTTCGACAAATTGGAGATGCATCGGTCTCACGACATTAACGTATTGGTCGATGACTGATTCGATCGATCTTCCACGTTCATTGATGTCCCGCATCATTCGGCGGATAATTCGCAGGTCGGAATCCGTATCAACGAATACTTTAATATCCATCATCTCACGTAATCTTTCGTCTTCAAGGACTAAAATTCCTTCTAAAATGATAACATCTTTTGGTTCGACGCTAATTGTTTCGTCAGATCTCGTGTGCATTTCATAATTATAAACTGGTTTTTCAATCGATTGTCGATTTAAGAGCTTGTTTAAATCTTCCCTTAACAAGTCATTATCGAATGCTAATGGATGATCATAATTTGTTTTTAATCTTTCTTCAAATGGTAAGTGTGATTGATCCTTATAATAATAGTCTTGTTCAATCACTAACATGGATGTATCTTTAAATTGATCGTATATTGCTCTCGTTACAGTGGTTTTGCCCGAGCCGCTTCCTCCGGCAACGCCAATGATAATTGGTTTCTTACTCACGGGAATCCGAAGCTCCTTTCTTGTTTGTCTGTTTGATTGCCAGTGCGATTCCGTCTCCTACTTCTACGATCGTCGTCTCGTAACGTTCATCGTTCATTAACCACTGATTAAAGGAGCTAATTTTGGAACCAAGCTTGGATAACCGTCTGGATTCATTATTCTCTCCAGAAACATATCCCTTAAATAATACATTGTCAACTACCAATAAGCCATCTTTTTTTAAGAAAGGATCTGCGTAGTTTACAAATTCTTTATTTTTTCCTTTGGCTGCATCGATGAAAACTAAATCAAATAGTTCATCTTCTGTACGTCTTTTTAGGAAATCAAGGGCGTCTTGATGATACGCTTTTATTTGATTTTCGTAGTTCAACGTTTGAATATTTTCGATGGCTTGTTGATACCTAGATTCATCGACTTCCAGGGTTGTTACATGAATACTCGGATCTACCTTCGCCATTTGTATGGCAGAATAGCCAATTGCTGTTCCGATCTCAAGTATTTTTTTGGGTCGATGAATTCGAATCAATTGCTTGATGAATCGGATGCCATCAATTTCCATAATTGGCACCTGATGTTCTTCTGCATATTCTTCAATCTTTTGAAGGTCTGAATCCCATTCTTCATATAAAGACTGGATATATTTTTGTGAAGCACGCATGACTTTCCTCCAACGGTGCATTATTCTTCAATTTTGCTATTTTATCATAAAAAAAGGTGGGAACGCGAATAGCAGGCGCTCCCGATCAATTGATCCATTAATCTTTCGGCGGACGATATTCTTGGATATTTTGCTCATGTTCCGCATAAGTCTCTGCGTAATAAACTTCACCTTCATAAGACGCAACGAAATAGAGATATTCATGGTCCTCTGGATTTAATGCCGCTTCCATCGAATTCTTATGGAAATTGGCAATCGGTCCAATCGGTAACCCTTGAATATGATAGGTGTTATATGGAGATTCAATCTCCAAATCGGAATACAATACGCGTTCTTTATGTTCACCGTGAGCATATAACGCAGTTGGATCAGTTTGTAACTTCATGCCCTCTTCTAATCGGTTATAGAATACGCCAGAAATCATTTTACGATCATCCTTACCGACAGCTTCACGCTCGAGCAGGGATGCCATCGTAATCGCTTCGTGCACATTGAAGTCCGATGCTTCTATTTGTGTCATAAAAGGTTGTAATTGATTGGATGTTTCGGTCAACATCTTGTTAACAATATCTTCAACCGTTAAATTTTCTTGATAGACCGGATACGTAATGGCGAACAAATAACCTTCTAACGGGTATCTGATTTCTTCTTGTAAAATATCTTCTCCAAGAATTGTCGGATATTGACCGATGAGTGATTGGATATAATCTCGATCTTGCATTTTATCTAAAAACTCATCTTCATCGATCGGCGTCTCTTTACCCAACCGGGCAGCAATTTGTTCCACTGTGAACCCTTCTGGAATCGTTATCGTATACAATGGATCGACGAGAATCTTTCCTGTTTTTAACGTTTCGGTAATTTCATCAAGCTTCATATTTTGAGCCAATAAATATTCTCCAGCTTGGAAGCCCGATTCGTTTTTAAACTTCACATACAACCGAAAGATCAAACTATTATTGATGATGTTATTTTCTTCAAGGATGCTGGCAATCCCTTCCGTGCTTGTCCCTAACGGAATTTCCACTTCGATAATCTCATTATTATCTGGATCGACTGGACTCAGCCCTTCGTCTATGTAGTTATAAATAGACAGCCCACCAATGATTAACACGATCACCACGATCAAAAGGATGGTAACAATCCATTTCCGTGCAACCTTTGCTTCACCTATTCGCTTTTTCTTTACATCTTTATAGGTTAATTTTGAATCATCATTGGAAGTTGACATTTCTCTTCCCCCTATCTACCCGCTTCATTATAAAGTATTCATGGAATAATTTCTATAATTTCAATAGAGATTCCATAAAATTTGTCTCAATATTATTTTTTATGACGAATGTAAACACGTTTTTAGAGGGTGAGATTCATTAAAAATCATGTAAGTGGATTTAGAAAAAAGCCGCGTCCATCATGGACGCGGCTTTTTTGCTAAAACAATGTTACTAATTTACTCTGTATCTTCTTCTTCTGAGAAAGTCGCGAGCATTTCCTCAACCATTTCCCACTCTTCATCTGTTTCGATTTCAAATAGTGCCATGTCATCTTCATTTTCACCGTTTTCTTCGTAACGAAACGCATAAACTTCCACTTCGTCTTCATCCACTTGGTCAGATGGAACAACGACGATATACGATTTTTCTGTTTCATCTACATCAAACGAGAACAACACATCAAATAGATGTTCTTCACCATTTTCGTCTGGAATAATAATTCGTTCTTTCTCTTCCATTTTCAACACTCCTTTTTAATTGGATTGATCCAGATAACCTTGTAGGATCAACACGGCTGCCATTTTATCAATGACTTTTTTTCTCTTTTTGCGACTCATATCCGCTTCAAGAAGAACACGTTCAGCAGCCATCGACGTCAACCGTTCGTCCCATAAGATCGTTTCGATACCAAGTTCATCTTCAAGAAACGTGGCAAAACGCTTCGATGCCTCTCCACGATCGCCGATCGTTCCATTCATATGCTTGGGAAGACCGACGACGGCTTTATTGATTTCGTGTTCTTTGATGATTGATTCCAATTTCGAAAACACTTGGTCAAAACCCGCTTTTTCATCCCAAGAAATTGTTTCAATCCCTTGAGCCGTAAAATGTAGGGCATCAGAAACAGCTACGCCGATGGTTTTCTCCCCCACATCTAATCCTAATATCCTCATCGATGACCCTCTTTATTCGTTTTTAAGTAGTGCTTGACCACTTCCTCAATCAACTCATCTCGTTCTACTTTGCGGATCATATTCCGTGCATCTCGATGGCGGGGGATGTAAGCAGGGTCCCCTGATAATAGATAGCCAACAATTTGATTGATTGGATTATAGCCTTTTTCTTCAAGTGATTCATACACCGAATGTAAAATTTCATTTACGACTTGTTCTTGAGAGTCATCAGAAAACTGGAACTTCATCGTATGATCTTGATTATCCATAATTGATCCCCCTCACTTCTACTTACCCTCATTATAAACGTAAATGTATTCAAGAAGAAACATTTTTAATATAGTCTTTTGCTGATTCCAGTGCTTCATTGATTTTTTCAGGATTTTTTCCGCCTGCTTGAGCCATGTCTGGACGGCCTCCACCGCCGCCACCGCAAATACTTGCTGCTTGTTTAACCATATTTCCTGCATGGTAACCTTTTTTAACTAAATCTTCCGAGACACTGCCGGCAAGTTGTACTTTTTCACCGTTTTCGATTGCCAACAGGATGATTCCTGAAGTCAATTGCTGTTTAAACTCATCTACCATTTGTCTGAGTGCATTCATGTCTTTCACATTAACTTTTGCAGCCAAGAGTGGAACACCTTCAATATTTTCCGTTTGTTCGATTAAGTCAGCTGCTTCAGCATTTGCTAGACGGGCAGATAATGATTCGTTTTCTTTTTGTATTGACTTCATTTCTGTAAACAATGATTCGATTCGTTGTGGAACTTGATCTTCCTTCGTTTTCAACAAGGTTGCTGCTTGTTGTAATTGGGCTTCTTTCTCTTCAAAAAATTCATAAGCACCTTTACTCGTCTTTGCTTCAATACGTCTCGTTCCAGCGCCTATTCCCGACTCTGAAATAATCTTGAATAAGCCAATCTCAGCTGTGTTTTGCACATGGCAACCACCACATAGCTCGAGACTATATTCACCGATCGAAACGACACGAACTTCTTTTCCGTATTTTTCACCAAAAAGCGCCATTGCACCCATTTCTTTAGCTTCTTGAATGTCATGATAACTGACACCTACGTTGATCGAGTCCCAAATTTTTTCATTCACGTTTTTCTCAATTTCATTCAACTCCTCTTCCGTGACAGCATTGAAATGAGAGAAGTCGAACCGTAGACGACCGGGCGCAACAAGTGACCCTGATTGATTGACGTGATCGCCTAGTACATCTTTTAGCGCTTGATGCAATAGGTGCGTAGCTGTATGATTTTTGATCACTTTCTTCCGTTTCTGCTGGTCGACTGTCGCTTTTACAGATTCCTGATTACTCAATCTACCTTCCTCTACTTTGATGCGATGTAGATGTTGACCATTTGGCGCTTTTTGAACGTCCAATACAGAAGCTTTTCCGTTTTCTGATTGGATGATTCCTTCATCCGCAACCTGACCGCCACTCTCTGCATAAAAAGGTGTCTCCTTCAAAAATAAATAGGCTTCATCACCTTGGTTTACTTCTTGAACTTCTTGTCTGTCCTTAATTAATGCTGCGACGGTAGATTGAATAGTTAATTGTTCATAGCCTGTAAATTGACTTTCTACATGGATTTCTCTTAGTACTTGGTCTTGAACCTGCATGGAGTCAACGTTTTGTCGAGCTGCCCGCGCACGTTGACGCTGTGCTGCCATTTCTTTTTCAAATCCTGCTTCGTCTATTTGAAAGCCTTCATCTTGGATATATTCTTCAGTCAGTTCTTTCGGAAATCCATACGTGTCATAAAGAACAAACACTTCATTACCAGGGAAGATATAACTTCCTTTTTCTTTTTCTTGTTTCATTATTTTTTCTAAAATCGCAAGTCCCTCTTGAAGCGTTTCATGAAAACGTTCTTCTTCCTTCCGGATGACATTCTGGATGAAGTCACTTTTCTCACTGACTTCTGGATAGAAGTCCTTCATAATATCTGCAACGACTTCGACCAACTGATAAATGAACGGTTGGTTCATACCCAGTTCTTTCGAAAAACGTACCGCTCTTCTTAATAGTCTTCTTAAAACGTAACCTCTTCCTTCATTTGAAGGCAACGCTCCATCTCCAATCGCAAATGCTACGGTTCTTACATGATCGGCGACGACTTTAAATGCTGTATCGACTTCTTTTGCTTTACCATATGTTTTCCCACTGATTTCTTCAATTTTTTCAAGGATCGGTTTAAATAGATCCGTTTCAAAATTCGTAGGTGTATCTTGTATGACAGAAACAATCCGTTCCAAGCCCATACCTGTATCAATGTTTTTGTTCGGTAATGGTGTATACGTATGGTCTGGATTATGGTTAAACTGAGAAAAGACTAAATTCCAAATTTCCAAATATCGTTCATTTTCACCGCCTGGATATAACTCTGGATTTTTTGGATCGTTTCCATATTTTTCGCCACGATCATAAAAGATTTCTGAGTTTGGACCACTTGGACCTTCACCGATATCCCAAAAGTTTTCTTCAATACGAATAATTCTCTCTACAGGCAGGCCAATTCTTTCTGCCCAGATCTTATATGCTTCCTCATCCTCTGGGTGAACTGTTACCGATAATTTTTCCGGATCAAATCCAACCCAATCCTTGCTCGTCAAAAATTCCCATGCCCACTCAATCGCTTCTTCTTTAAAATACTCACCAATGGAAAAGTTGCCGAGCATTTCAAAAAATGTGTGGTGACGAGCAGTAAATCCAACGTTTTCAATATCATTTGTTCGGATAGCCTTTTGAGCATTGACGATTCTTGGATTATCCGGAATGACTCGTCCATCAAAATACTTTTTTAACGTTGCAACCCCACTATTAATCCATAATAAAGTCGGGTCTTCATGGGGAACCAATGATTGACTAGGTTCCACCGAGTGTTTTTTCTCTTGAAAAAAGTCCAAAAACATTTGTCGTACTTCACTTGATGTCAGTATTTTCATCGTTTTTCCTCCTTAAAAATTCTCATTTAAAATATAAAGCATTGTTAACGTCTGTGGTTGCTCTTTGGCAGCTTTGCTCGATTTTTCGACGGCTTCGCTCGGCTTTTCGACGGCTTCGCTCGACTTTTCGACGGCTTCACTCGATTTTTCAGCGGCTCCGCTCGTTTTTTCGACGGCTCCGCTCGTTTTTTCGACGGCTTCGCTCGATTTATCGGTGGCTTCGTTCGACTTTTCGGCGGCTTCGCTCGACTTTTCAGCGGCTTCACTCGACTTTTCAGCGGCTTCACTCGACTTTTCAGCGGCTTCATTCGATATTAAGAATTTAATACGTACGTTTAACTGAGCCAAATACAAAAAAGCCCCTACAGTATGATGTAGGGACGGTTATCCGCGGTGCCACCCTGATTATAGACTTTGCCTTGGTCAATTCTTCCCATTCAGAATGATAACCAAATAAAGCCTATCAGCTCAAACACCGTAACGGAGTGGACCGGCGGGGATTAGCCGCTCTCTGGAATAGCGTTCAATGACATTCACTTAGCGTCTTTTACAGCCAGGAAGACGCCTCTCTTGAAGTGATTCTGTCATTTACTCGTTTCCTTCATCGATTTCGTGAATTTTTGCTTCTGTCGTTATTATATTGAATCTCTATAAGGCTGTCAATTTCTACTATCATTCATCAGAAAATAAATCTTCTAAAAAATACTCAGGTTGGTGCAATTGGCTGACCATTTCTCTTGATTGTTGGTTCTGATCGACTTCTACTAGGCAATTCCAGCAATAAAATCGTCCTTCATTGATCAGTCCTATGTTGGGTGTGTGACAATTTGGGCATTTCATGGAAAATAACTCCTTTGTATTTTCCTCTCATTTTTTGTTATGAGCGCCCAATTTATGCATTTTAAATTCAATCGTTTGCCGCTTCAATACTCAACTTCATTATGACACAACGTTTGTATCATATTATTCCATAAAATCATAGGGTGATAAATCATCATCATGTTTTTCGGCATCTTCTAACGGAAGGCCTTCAAAATCATCTTCTGTATGGTTCTCCGTTTTCACATCATTTGCTTCGGTCGTTTTAGTAGGTTGTGCTTTTTCTTGCGTCCTACCCAGTTCTTTTGATGAGTGATTGACTTCCGTCGCGTCATTACGATCGATTTCTTCTACACTCATTCCCCAAACATACTTAAGCCGTTCGACTAACGTCGTATTACGGTTAAAAAAGTTCTTCTGCTTCAACCCATCCATGAATTGATTATATTCACCACAAATAATGAGTGATGACTTTCCTCGGGTGATCGCTGTGTAAATTAAATTTTTGACGAGCATTCTTCTGAAAGAGCGAACAATTGGAATGATCACAATTGGAAATTCCGAGCCTTGTGATTTATGGATCGAAATGGCGTAAGCGAGCATCAACTGATTGAAATCTTGCCGTGTATATGAAACTTCTAATCCTTCAAAGTCCACAATCATTTCTTCTTTTTTCGTTTCCGTTTCCGTTGGTTTTTTAATGGCTCTGATCTCTCCGATATCTCCGTTAAACACTTTCTTTTCTGGTTGATTAACGAGTTGAATCACTTTGTCCCCGGATCGATAGACCGAATCGAAGTGCTTGATTTCTCGTTTTTGCTGAGAAGGCGGATTAAACAGCTGCTGCAACGTTTCATTTAATGCATGAATACCCGCTTTCGATCGGTACATAGGGGCCAATACTTGTATATCCCGTTGCGTATATCCTTTTGCCAATGCGCGTTCGACTATTTTTTCAATGACGATTCCGGTGTTTTCAGTTGATGTCGGGAAAAAATTAAAGTCACTGGACTTCGATAAATCGAGTTCTTCGAAACGGTCATTTTTAATCGCATGTGCTAACTTAATAATCGATGAATCTTCTTTTTGCCGATAGATCTCTTCCAATCTGGCCACTTTAATGCAATCCGACTTCAATAAATCAGACAGTACTTCACCTGGTCCGACGGAGGGCAATTGATCTTCATCCCCTACAAGGATGACTTTCATGGAAGAAGGGATCGCTTTGACCAACCGATTGGCAAGCCAAACATCAACCATGGAAAATTCATCGATGATGATTAACTTTCCATCCAGTTGGTTACCAGCATCATACTCGAACTCACCCTCTCCGCTCCAACCGAGCAAACTATGGATGGTTTTCGCCTTCATCCCTGTCGATTCACTCAACCGCTTGGCAGCCCGGCCTGTCGGTGCACATAGCAAGTAATTGGAATCTTTGATTGTTTTCTCTTTGTCACACAGTTTTTGGTAGCTCTCCAAGATCCCTTTTACAACGGTCGTCTTTCCAGTGCCTGGACCGCCAGTCAATATCATGACTTTTTCATCCAAAGCCATCTTGATCGCTTCATACTGCTCTTCCCCGTATGAAATACCTTCTCGCTCTTCTAAATCACCAATGAATTTCAACAGTTCGCTTTCTTCATAGGATGTATCCTCTTTTACCTCTTGGATTCGAGCTAATTGAGACGCAATTCCTTCTTCTGCAAAGTAAAGCTGAGGGAGATATATCCGATCATCTTCTTTCACAAGTAAAGATTCTTCGATTAGTGATTGAAAAAAGGTTTGAAATGAAAAACCAACTTGTGCTCCACGCGAAAATAATAATTCCGTTGCCTGACGAATCAAGTAATTTTCGTAGACGAAAACATGACCGTTGAGTGACTCTTCTTCCAACACATGCAAAATACCTGCTTGAATTCGTGTTGGATGATCATTGCGGATTCCAATCTGCTGGGCAATTTCATCTGCACGCTGAAAACCGAACCCTTCAATTTGGAATACAAGTTGGTAGGGATTTTCTGTTAATACGTCCAAGGTTTTTTCTTGATGTAACGCATAAATTTTTTGCGCAAGCTGCAGTCCTATTCCGTATTTGGATAATTCAACGGTGACACGATCGAAACCTTGATGAAGTCGTAAGTCTTGAATAAACTGCTGCTTTGTTTCTGTTTTCAACGACACAATGCCATCTAAAACTGTTTCATCCCTGAGCACTTTTTCGACGGTATCGATTCCCAACTTACCAACAATTTTTTGTGCTGTTTTCAATCCGATCCCATAAAATAAATCGCTTGAGAGATAGCGGATTAAGCTTTCCTCTGTTTTCGGCAACTCTTTCTCATACGTGAAGGCATGAAATTGATCACCAAATCGAGGATGACTTTCCATTTTGCCGTAAAATATATAATCGTTTCCATACGTAAGTTTCGGAAAATGACCTTTAACAACAAATTCATCTTCTTTTAAGTCTATATTCGTTTCATCCAGTTTGATCGATGCGATGGAAAATTGTTTTTCGGCATTATGAAAAATCATATGATTCAATTGGCCTTTGATATAAAGTTGATCAGTCATTCCATCTATCTCCTTCAACGATCCAGTTGAGTTACCCTTCACTCAAATATTCTTCGACTTTAATTTTACCATCTGCTGCAAGCATGTGGTCTGGCTGTGCATCGAGAGTTTTTTTGAAATAAGTTAAAGCTTTCTTCGGCTGCTCCTTATGCAAATAACATACAGCCGTATTGTAAAGTGCATCTGCATGTTGGTCATCCAATTCCGTGACATACAACAGCTGATTCAGTGCATGGTCGATCTGCTCGTTATAAGCTAAGCTCAAGCCATACTGGAACTGAATTTCTGTGTCTGATTTTTTCAATTCACTTGCTCGTTGAAAGAATGGAAGCGCCAGCTTTTCGTTTTGCTGATTTCTCAAAGAAACAGCGAGCATATAATAAGCATCTGCATCATCTAATCCAAATCGAACCGCGTTTTGAAATTCTTTTGCGGCTTGTTGGTAATTTTTCTGTTCGAAATGGAGCACACCCAGGCCGTAATAAGCGGTCCCTGATTTCGAATCAATTTCTATCGCTCGAGTAAAGAAATTTTGTGCTTTATCATATTCACCTACATGGTTTAATAGATTCCCGAAATTAATAAAGCCTACAGGATCTGTTGGATTTTCTTCGATGTATTGATTGAATGTATTGGCGGCTTCTTCTAGCTCATTCGCTTGCATATGTTCGATTCCTTTTTCAATTAAGTTCATCCGGTTGACTCCTTTCGGTTAATTCGTTGATCGTCTTTTTATTCTATCGTATCGTAGAAGTAATGCGAAGAAAATATTTTCGTTATAAAAGTATGTATTTTCTTATCAATATCCTTCTATTGAATCAATCGTTTATCTGGCAAAAAAGCCACCACAATAAATGTGCTGACTTTTAAGCTAGATATGTTAGTTGTTTACCGTCTTTAAAAGCGCGATCGATGGTTCCGCCACCTAAGCAACGTTCGCCATCATAGAAAACGACTGCTTGACCTGGTGTAATCGCTCGTTGAGGTTCTTTAAAGATGACTTCTGCCTGATCTTTCTCCGAATCCACGACGACACGAACGGCATAATCTTCCTGTCTATATCTGAATTTGGCCGTACACTCAATAGGCGCACTTAAATCAATATCCGCTAACCAATTCAAGTGAACAGCTTCTAAAGAATCTGAATAAAGCGCTTCGTTGTTAAAGCTTTGTCCTACATAGAGAATATTCTCTTCTAAGTTTTTTCCGATGACAAACCAAGGGTCACCTGCACCACCGATTCCAAGACCTTGTCTTTGACCGATTGTGTAGTACATTAATCCGTCGTGATTACCTTTCACTTCACCTTCTAATGTTTGCATTTCACCTGGTTTAGCTGGTAGGTATTCACTCAAAAACTCTTTGAAGTTTCTTTCACCAATAAAACAAATTCCTGTACTGTCTTTCTTTGTTGCAGTAGCTAAATCATGTTTTTTGGCAATTTCACGGACTTCAGACTTATCAAGCTCTCCTAATGGAAACATCAGTCTCGGGAGTATTTCTTTCGGTATTTGATTCAAAAAATACGTTTGATCTTTATTTGAATCAACTCCTCGAAGCATTTGTGCTTGACCATCTATTTCACTGACACGGGCATAATGTCCGGTCGCCAAGTAATCTGCGCCTAATCCCATTGCATGGTCTAAGAAAGCCTTGAATTTAATCTCTTTATTACACATGACATCCGGATTCGGCGTTCGTCCCGCTTTATATTCCTCTAAAAAGTAGGTAAACACTTTATCCCAATATTGCTTTTCAAAATTTACGGAGTAGTACGGAATGTCTAACTGGTTAGCAACACGTGCAACGTCTTCGTAATCTTCCGTCGCTGTGCATACACCAAACTCATCTGTGTCATCCCAGTTTTTCATGAAAATTCCTACGACATCATAACCTTGTTGTTTCAAAAGCAACGCAGTAACAGATGAATCGACGCCTCCAGACATACCGACCACTACTCTTGTGTCTTCTGGCTTTTTCATTTTTTCACCACCTAACCTCTTGTATGATTTGGCAATAACCTGTTTAAGATTTTGCTGATTCTTTCAACACAAAACTGAATTTCTTCCTCGCTCGTTTCGATTCCAAAGCTAAAGCGAATGGAATTATATATACGGTCATTTTTTTCACCATACATTGCTTTTAATACATGTGATGGATCAATCGAACCGGCAGTACAAGCAGAACCGGAAGAAACCGCAATGCCTTCTAAATCTAGATTCGTCAAGAACATTTCTACTTCCACACCCGGAAAACTAATGTTCAAGATATTTGGCATATGCTCTTCTTTTTTTCCATTCATGTGATAATCGATGGAAAGTTCGTTCAATCCAGCAATGAATTTCTCGCTGAGCCTTTGATAATGAGTCATTCGATCTTCTCGTTCTTTCTCCAACAACTCAATAGCTTTTTTAAACCCTACAATCCCAAGCATGTTTTCTGTACCGGATCGCCACTTTCTTTCTTGTTCCCCGCCGAAAATTTGTTGAGCCAAATGAATATCATCATTTCGATATAAAAATCCGATTCCTTTTGGTCCGTAAATTTTATGCGATGAAACAGATAGAAGGTCAACATTGAGTGCAGTCACATCAAGTTTTTCCAGTCCGTACGCTTGTACAGCATCCGTATGGAAAATAGCTTGGTGTTCTTTTAAACGTTCACCAATAGCCTCAATCGGTTGTTGCATGCCAGTTTCGTTGTTTACCCGCATGATGGAGACGAAAATTGTATCCGGTCGAAGGGCTTCTTCAACTGCTTCGACAGAAACGACTCCCGACTCATCCACAGGGAGAAAGGTCACTTCAAAGCCTTCCTTTTCTAACTCCTCCATTGGATGTAAAACAGCGTGATGTTCAATCTGGGTCGTGATGATATGCTTGCCTTTATGGGCATGAGCCCGTGCAACTCCAAAGATCGCTAGATTGTTTGCCTCGGTTGCTCCACTCGTAAATATAATCGAAGAAAAATCGGCTCCGATACTCCGTGCAGCTTCGCTTCTAGCTTCATCCAATAGTTTTCTGCTTTCTCTGCCAAAGGAGTGGATACTGCTTGGGTTTCCATATGTCCCTTCCAGTGCTTCCATCATTTCTTGTTTGACTTCAGGGTGTAAAGGAGTTGTTGCTGCGTAATCTAAATAAACGCGTTTCACAGAAGTCACCTACTTTTTCTATTAAATATAAAACATATCTTCTTCTTGATAAATGGAGCCATCGTGCTCTGCTAAATCAGCCAACGTTGTTGAATCGAGTACATCCTTTACGGCGTCACGAATTCGTCGCCACAATTCTTGCTGAGCAGGTTGTTCATCCTCCATCTCTTCAACGGGGCGAATCGGTCCTTCAAGTGGTTTTATGATGTCTGCTGCCGTTATATTTTTCGGCTCTTCAGCCAATAAATAACCACCTTTAGCTCCGCGAACACTTCTGACCAAACCAACATTGCGAAGTGGTGCGATTAATTGTTCAAGATAATGTTCAGATAAATGATATTCTTGTGCAATTACTTTTAGCGAAATCGGATTTTTACTCGGATGTCCTTTTGCCAATGCAATCATGATCGTTAGTCCGTATCTCCCTTTCGTAGAGATCTTCATCCAATATCCCCCTCATCAATAACCAAATCTAACAGATGGATTGGCACCTTTTGCGAAAACCATCTGACATTATAGCATGTTTTAATACATTGTGGAATTTAATGAACTAGCGCTTCTTTTCATCCTGTCGCGATTCGTTCGATAACTTTTTCAACTTCTCGTATGTTTGCGCATATCTTTTTTCTTCACCTAACATTTTAGGCTGATAATATGACATACCACGGAGGGACTCAGGTAAATATTCTTGGTAAACCCATCCAGTAGAAGAATGATGCGGGTATTTATATTCAACTCCATGTCCCAGGTTGGATGCACCTGCATAATGCGAATCCTTTATATGATCTGGTATATCCGCCGTCACACCTTTTTTGACATGCTTAATCGCTTTATCCAGTGCTTTATAAGCGGTATTCGACTTCGGTGATAAACATAACTCAATGGTGATCACACTTAGAGGAATCCTCGCCTCAGGCAAGCCTAATCGTTCGACGGATTGAATGGCAGGCAACACACGTGCAGCTACGGCTGGACTAGCCAAACCAATATCCTCGTATGCAATCACCAACAATCGACGCATGATGGCTTCCAAATCGCCGCCTTCTAACAGTCTAGCTAAATAATATAAGGCGGCATCCGCATCACTGCCACGAATACTTTTTTGAAACCCCGATAGCAGATCGTAATAAATGTCTCCTTTATTATCATGCACAAAACCTTTATTTTGAATGCTTGACTGAACCGTTTCGAGTTCTACTTGGTAGGTACCTTCATCCGTCATATCCGAAGCGTAAACAACTTCTTCTAAAATCGTTAAAGCTGTACGCCCATCACCTGTCGTTTCAGCGATCAGCTTCAGATGATCCTCCGAAATATCAATCGTCATGTGGGATAATCCTCTTGGGTCTTTTAACGCTCGGTGAAGAAGGTCTAATATATCGTCTTGATTCAACGGGTGTAATTGCTTGATCTGTCCACAGCGCGACCGAATCGCGTTATTTACGCTATGATAAGGATTTTCAGTTGTCGCACCGATGAATGTTATAATGCCTTCCTCCATCGCATTCAGCAATGTATCCTGTTGTCCTTTGTGAAAGCGATGAATCTCATCGATGAACAAAAGCACATTTCTAGTTAATTTTGCTTCTTGGATAATCTGTTCAACCTCTTTTTTGCTGGCGCTTGTTGCATTAATCGCAAAGAATTCCATATTGGAAGAACCTGCAATGGCATAAGCTAAAGAAGTTTTTCCAGTTCCGGGTGGTCCATACAGAAGCATTGATGGTACATATCCATTTTTAATCATTTTATATAATGAAGTGTTTTCACCGATCACATGTTTTTGACCGACAACTTCTTCAATTTTCTCTGGTCGCATACGGAATGCAAGTGGTTCATTAGTAAACATATCTTTCTCCTTCAATTCATGCTCAATCTTTTTCTATTTTACTATAGATGTCCAGTTTTTTCTGAGTTTGAGCCTGGATTTCTATGTATATTATCCTCACAACTTGCACATGATAGAAATAGGAAACTATCATTCGAGATAAAAGGAGTTGGGAATATGGTTAAAGTGAGGCAAGACGCTTGGTCTCATGAAGATGATTTATTACTGGCAGAAACTGTGCTTAGACATATACGTGAAGGAAGTACACAATTAGTGGCTTTCGAGGAAGTCGGTGACAAACTGAATCGAACGGCTGCTGCATGTGGTTTTCGGTGGAACGCTGAAGTCCGTAAAAACTATGAAAAAGCAGTAGACTTGGCCAAAAGACAACGAAAAGAACGCAAAAAAGCAATGAAGCAACAAGCAACGAATGGAGTCACAAACATCTCCGAAGCAAAGGAAATACCGAAAACGAATCAACAACCTACCACCATTGATGAAATTATTCATTTACTAGAACAACTAAAAGAATCTACTTCAATCAATGATGAAGCTGAATTCGAGCAAATGAAGGAATATAATCAACAGTTAACCAATGAAAATGAAGAATGGAAAGCAAAATACGAACAACTGCAAAAAGATTACGATACCTTAAAAGAAGATTACCAGACATTTGTGAACATCATGGACCGTGCAAGGAAAATGGTCGTATTGGATGAAGATTCGTCCCTGTCCTCACCTGCTTTTAAGATGGCGAAAAATGGCAATTTAGAGCAAATTGCGAAATGAAAAAAGCAGGACACAAAGCATGTTCATTAAGATCTCTCAATAATTGATTTCTTCCAATATAAACATGTAAAAAAGCTATTTTAAGGTCTGCTTAAAATAGCTTTTTTGTATGTACACAATCCCAATTGTGCCGTTCCTCCTTAATGTTTTGAACCCGCTCCAGGCAGGTGGGTGTCCTGTTCTGTGCTTTGTATGTCCTATAAAAGGCATATACGCCACACAGAAACGCCGGACTCCCTTACATAAAAGTGTTCGGTCAAAACGTACGACGGAGAAGACGAACACATTAGGATTGCTCTGTTTCAACTTTGTAATCAAATAATATCACATACATTATCCAATATCAAGAGATACAAGCGCCCAATTTTTGGATTTCTTAATCTTTTTTTAGAATATTCAGCTTACTGGTTTTCATTATCTTTCAATTCTAAGTGTAATTCAGCTAGTTGCTCATCCGACACCGTAGACGGCGCTTCGGTCAATGGATCTGATGCTGATGCTGTCTTCGGAAATAAAATCGTGTCACGAAGATTCGTTTTACCGGCCAAAAGCATTACCAAGCGATCAAAGCCAAGGGCAATTCCACCGTGTGGAGGTGCTCCATATTCCAATGCTTCCAACAAGAATCCAAATTGTTCTTCTGCTGATTCTTTTGTAAAACCGAGTGCTTCAAACATTTTGTTTTGCAAGTCTTTTTCGTAGATACGTAATGACCCACCACCGAGTTCAAAGCCGTTTAACACAACATCATAAGCTTGTGCTTGAACATTTTCTGGTGAATCTGTCAATTGATCGATATGCTCAGGCTTCGGCATTGTAAATGGATGGTGAGCTGCGTGATATCGTCCATCCTCGGAATCATATTCAAACAATGGCCAATCAGTAACCCATAAGAAGTTTAGTTGTTCTTCATTGATTAAACCAAGATTTTTTCCTAATTTTAAGCGAAGTGCACCTAAACTGTCGTATACAATTTGTTTTTGATCAGCGACGAATAGAAGCAAGTCATTTGCTTTTGCATCTAATTGATTACGTAATGCTTTGGCATCATCTTCATCGAAAAATTTGGCGATTGGACCTGTCAATTCACCATTTTCATCAATTTTAATCCATGCTAACCCTTTTGCTCCATAGATTTTAACAAAATCAGTTAATTGATCGATATCTTTTCGTGAAAATTGGTCGGCCTGATTTTCTACATTTAATGCACTCACTTGACCGCCGTTTTCCACGGTTTGTTTAAACACATTAAAGTTTGAAGTTGCAGCGAATTCATTGATTTGTTTTAGCTCCATACCGAAGCGTGTATCCGGTTTGTCTGATCCATATCGCTCCATTGCTTCTTGATAGGTCATTCGAGGAAATGGGTTGGCTATGTCTTTTCCTTTAACCTCTTTCACGACAAAACGAAGCATCTCTTCAGTCATTTTCATGATCTCTTCTTGGTTCATGAAAGACGTTTCAATATCAATTTGTGTAAATTCAGGCTGGCGATCGGCACGCAAATCTTCATCACGGAAACAACGAGTAATCTGATAATATTTTTCGAATCCTGAGACCATCAGCAATTGCTTAAAGAGTTGCGGCGACTGTGGTAACGCATAGAATTCTCCTTCATGAACACGACTAGGAACTAAATAATCCCGCGCTCCTTCAGGTGTGCTTTTCGTCAACACTGGCGTTTCCATTTCCAAAAAGTTTTGTCGATTCAAATACTGGCGAATGGCTTGGGCAATTTCATGCCGTAAAATAAATGTTTCTTGCATCGTATTCCGACGTAGATCCAAATAACGATATTTCAAACGAATTTCTTCTGAAACATCTATTTTATCCTCAATCTGGATTGGCAATGCCTTCGATTTATTGATAATTGTTAACTGATTGGCTACGATTTCAAGTTCACCTGTTTGCATCGATGGATTGATGGTACCTTCATCTCTTCGTTTCACGACACCAGTAACTTCGATGACATACTCACTTCGAATCTTTTCTGCTTGCTCCAAAGCTTCTTTCGATTCAGGACTGAATACAACTTGCACAATCCCTGAGCGGTCACGTAAATCAATAAAAATTAATCCGCCAAGGTCCCGACGTCGTTGTACCCATCCTTTTAATAATACAGTCTGTTCCTCTTGATCAAGAGTAAGCATCCCGCAGTATGAACGTTCGAGCATCTTATTTCCCTCCAATATAAGTGGCAATCTCGTTGAGTGGAACGGTCGTTTGTTCCCCGGTTGCTAATTCTTTTACTTTTGCTTTACCTTCATTCATTTCCTCTTCTCCAAGGATGACGACAAATTTAGCTTTCGCCCGTTCAGCTGCCTTAAACTGAGCCTTCATTTTTTTATTCAAATAATCCCGGTCAGCTCGAATTCCTTGTTGGCGTAATTGATGAATGAGTTCGGTTGCTTTGAATGTCACTTCATCGCCGATCGAAACGATATAACAATCAATTCCTGCGTTTGTTTCAAGCGACAGCTTTTCAGCATCAAGTGCCATCAACAATCGTTCAATACTCAAAGCAAAACCGATTCCTGATGTTTCAGGGCCACCAAGATCTTCAATTAATCCGTTGTATCGGCCACCACCGGATAGTGTAGTAATGGAACCAAACCCTTCTGCTTCGCTCATGATTTCAAAAGCAGTTTGTGTATAATAGTCCAATCCCCGAACAAGATTTTCATCTACAGTATAGGAAATCCCCATCGCATCCAAATGTTTTTTGACAGATTCAAAGTAGTTGCTTGAATACTCATTGAGGTAATCCAATATAGACGGTGCTGTTTTCATCGCTGGATGATCTTGATCGACCTTACAGTCCAGTAAACGGAGTGGATTCTTTTCCAGTCTAACTTGACAATCTTGGCATAGCTCTTCTTGATGTGGCTGAAAATGGTTGATCAATGCTTCCCGGTGGCTTTGACGGCTTTCTCGGTCGCCTAGACTATTGATGACTAACTTAAGCGACTTCAAGCCAAATGCTTCATAGCACTCCATCGCAAATGCTAATACTTCCGCGTCAATTGCCGGATTGTCACTGCCAATCGCTTCAATGCCAAACTGAGTAAATTGCCGCGTGCGTCCTTGTTGTGGTCGTTCATACCTGAACATCGGCCCGATATAATACAATTTAGTAGGCTGCTCTGGTAGTCCGTGCATTTTATGTTGTACATATGATCTTGCTACAGAAGCTGTGCCTTCAGGGCGTAATGTTAAGCTTCTCCCACCTCTGTCTTCAAATGTGTACATCTCTTTTTGAACGATGTCTGTTGTATCACCGACACCTCGCTGAAATAATTCTGTTCGCTCAAACATAGGCGTACGTATCTCTCTATAATGATATTTTTCCGATAATTTTCTTAACGTATTTTCAATGACTTGCCATTTCTCTGTCGCTTCTGGCAATAGATCTTCCGTACCTCTAGGTATATGAATCAACGTCAGTTCCTCCTTCGTTTTATGTAAGTCTTTTGAAAATAAAAAAATCCCTATCAATCCGCATTCCAATTGATAGGGACGAGTTTACCCCGTGTTGCCACCCTGATTAAAGCAACCTAAGAGAGTTGCTTTCACTTCATTTCATTAACGCTTCTCGCGGCCTATACCTACTTTTACATTCGGCAAGGCACCTCCGGAATGTCTTTCACAAAGGACATATGAGTTTGCTTCCAGCCATGGCAAACCCTCTCTGTCATATGTGTTTCTTTGCTACTTTTTCCCTCATTGGTATTGATCACTATTCAATTAATTTCAATTATCATAGCTATATTTCAATAGCTTGTCAAGACTAATCATCTGTATCCAATATTAAGGTGACAGGGCCATCATTGATCAGTGACACTTCCATGTGTTCACCAAATTTCCCTTCTTCTACTTCTATACCTAACTGTCTAATCCGATCATTAAATTGCTGGTATAATTCAAGTGCTTGGTCTGGCTTAGCCGCTTGCATAAAGTTAGGCCGTCTGCCTTTCCTTGTATCTCCATATAATGTAAATTGAGAGATGGATAAAATTTTACCATGGACATCTTTAAGTGAAAGGTTCATTTTCTCCTGATCATCTTCAAATACTCGCAGGTTAATGATTTTCTCTGCTAAATAGTTCACATCTGTTTCGGTGTCTTTTGTCGATACTCCAAGTAGAACGACTAGTCCATCTTGGATCTCGCCTGTCCGTTCTCCGTTGACATCGACAGCACCACTCGTCACACGTTGAATTATAGCTCGCATTACTTTTACCCCTTTATCCATCAAAATCCATTAGTGAATCAGTCGCTGAACGGCAAAAACATCTCGGATCTTTTTAATACGTTCGACGATTCGTCGTAAATGCTCTAAATTGTGAATTAAAATGGTTAAGTTAATCGTTGCAATCTTATTCTTGTCTGATTTTCCATTCACATGCGTAATGGAAGTATTCGTCTCATTGACAGCTTGTAAAATTTCATTTAAGAAGCCACTACGATCATAACCGGTAATTTCCAAGTCTACATGATAACTTTGTTGACGCTGGCTGTTTCGTTCCCATTCCACATCGATCAAACGTGTTTCATCTTCATTGGAAATGTTTGGACAATCGGCACGGTGCACGGAGACTCCTCTTCCTTTTGTAATATAGCCGACAATTTCATCCCCTGGAACAGGGTTACAACATTTCGATAGACGGATAAGCAAATTATCGAGTCCGCGCACAATGACACCAGATGTAGAGGCTTTCCGTTTTTGTGGAGAGACTTCATTTTGAAGATTTTCAAGCGTCTGTTCCAAATTGACTTCTTTTTCTTTTCGGCGAATTTTTTCAGTTATTCGATTGGCTACTTGAAGGGCCGTTACACCTTGGTAACCCACTGCTGCATACAAGTCATTCTCATGTTGAAAATGAAACCGATCTAATGCCAACTGAATATTTTCTTCCGTCAATACTTCTTTTGGTTGGAGATCCATATTCTTAATCTCTTTTTCTACCAACTCACGTCCACGTTGAACATTTTCTTCTTTCCGTTGTCTTTTGAAAAATTGTTTAATTTTATTTTTAGCTTGAGTTGTCTTCGTTATTTTCAACCAATCTTCAGAAGGCCCATACGAATGTTTGGAAGTCATGATCTCGATAATGTCGCCCGTTTTCAATTGATAATCAAGCGGTACGATTTTCCCATTTACTTTGGCACCAACCGTTTTGTTCCCAACCTCAGTATGGATTCGATAAGCAAAATCCAACGGTACGGAGCCACTCGGTAACTCGATGACATCTCCTTTTGGTGTAAAAATATAGACCATGTCTGAGAAGAAATCGAACTTGAGTGATTCCATGAATTCCTCTGCATCTCTCGTTTCATTTTGCCATTCCAGGATTTCTCGGAACCATGCTAGTTGTTTTGACATATCTTTTGGGGCATCGTTCTCTGCTTTTCCTTCTTTGTAAGCCCAATGTGCCGCAATTCCATATTCAGCAATCTCGTGCATTTCAGAAGTTCTGATTTGGACTTCTAACGGATCACCTTCCGGACCGATTACCGTTGTATGAAGTGATTGATAAAGATTTGGTTTCGGCATGGCAATATAATCTTTAAATCGTCCAGGCATTGGTTTCCAAAGCGTGTGAATAACCCCTAATACGGCATAGCATTCTTTAATATTTCTCACGATAATTCGCACAGCGAGCAAATCATAGATTTCGTTAAAATCTTTCTTTTGAATGGCCATTTTCCGGTAAATGCTATACAAGTGTTTTGGTCTACCGGATATTTCTGCCTCTATGTTAATTTCGCCTAATTGCTCATTAATTTCTCCAATAACCGTATCAATGTATTGTTCACGTTCACTTCTTTTTTGCTTCATCAGTTGAACAATTCGGTAATATTGTTGCGGATTCATGTAGCGAAGCGCCGTATCCTCAAGTTCCCATTTTATGGTTGAAATTCAGAGTCGGTGAGCCAATGGCGCGAAGATTTCTAAGGTTTCATTTGCGATTCTCCGCTGTTTTTCCTCCGGCAAAAATGATAATGTGCGCATATTATGTAGTCGGTCGGCAAGCTTAAATTAAAATCACGCGAATATCTTTCGCCATCGCGATAAACATTTTTCGGTGATTTTCTGCTTGTTGTTCTTGCTTAGATTTATATTTGATTTTCCCTAGTTTCGTAACTCCATCAACCAATTGAGCCACTTCTTCACTGAAAGCTTCTTTTAAATCATTATAAGTGATTTCGGTATCTTCGATTACATCATGAAGAAATCCGCCTGCGATCGTTGCCGGATCCATCTTTAGATCAATTAAAATATCTGCCACTTGAATTGGGTGTAAAATATATTCTTGACCGGACTTTCTAATTTGACCTTCATGGGCTTTGGCTGCATATTCATAGGCACGCTGAAGAAAAGCCACGTGTTCTTCATTCATATAATGACTGGCTCTTTCTATCACTTGATCGATTGTTCGTATACTGTGTTTAGACATATACAACCACCTAGCTGCTTCCTTTTCTTTTTTTCCATTATTCATAAATAAATGGCATATGTAAAGAGAAACACTTCTTTTTGTGCGTTTCACACGCCCCGTTGTAGATTTTTCGCAATTATTAATTGCTCTGTTCGTTCACTCAATTGAGTGGATATAATTAAAAAAGAGTTGGCTGACCCTTTCGAAGAGTCAGCCGATCAGCTTATTCATATGTCATTAACGGTAAAATGTCATAGCCTTTCAACTTGTCACGGCCATTTAAATAGGCTAACTCAATCAAAAAGGCACACCCTACAACTTCTCCACCTAACTCTTCCACTAATTGAATCGTCGCCTCGACTGTCCCTCCAGTGGCCAATAAATCATCTACTACTAAGACTTTTTGCCCTGGCTTAATGGCATCCTTATGAATTGTCAAAACGTCTTTTCCATATTCCAATCCATAGTCTACCTTAACAGTCTCTCTTGGAAGTTTTCCTTCTTTTCTCACGGGTGCAAACCCAATTTCAAGTGCGTAAGAGACTGGGCATCCAACAATGAATCCTCTAGCTTCAGGACCTACTACAAGTTCGGCTCCTACTTTTTTGGCATACTCGACAATCTCGTCCACTGCTGATTTAAATGCTTTCCCATCATCCATCAATGTGGTGATATCTTTAAATTGAATTCCTTCTTTTGGCCAGTCTTCAACGATTGTTATATGTTTTTTATAATCCATGTAAGACTACTCCTTCCTTCCCTTGGCGACCGCGTCTCATGGAAATCCACTCTTTCAATTCTTTGTAGTTTGAGTAATATAGCGTTTTTTCCATTTTTATTCGGTTTAACCGTTGTTGATAAGTAACTGATTCACTTAATTGTTTAGGTTTTGTTTGATCGAGATAATAAATGTCACCATCTACTATATTAACAAAATCTAGATCAAAAAACACTTGGAGCATAAAATCCAATTCGTCTTCACTGACTTTTTTCGCTTCTGCCAGCAATTGACGTTGTTGATATTCAATAATTTGATGTTCTTTAATAGTGATAAATAGGTCTTTGAATGCTTCTCTTGATGGAAATCGTTCAAAGTATGATGACCGTTCGATTTGATAGCATACGTACAGTGTGTGAAATGAAAGACGCCCTAATACGTTTTCCAATTCTTCTAGTGTATTTGGTAAATCATGAATCAGTAGATGCTTATGTTCTTCTAAGTAGTGCAGATCAGTCGTGTTTTCAACGTGAAATGCTGAAAAATTCATTTCTTTTGGTTTGTTTTCACGTTGAAAATAGATAACCGCCAGCTCATCCGGTGAAACCGAAGAGGGTAAGTTAAACTTTTTTCCACGGAAGTCAAAGAGCTGCCATTCTTTGCATCGTACATCTTTTAACAATACCTGTAATTTCCGATTACCATTCCACTCATTGATCTGTACTTCACCAGCTAAATCAATCTTACTTCCAGTACTTAACCGATCAACGACATCTCCAATCTGAAAACCTACAGCTTCAATCCGCTTACCACCAGCGTTCCCAGATAACTTCAAATGATTACTCTTCGCACCGATTTTACGTAACTCTTTAATTTCCACATCATTGATTTGAAACACTGGCCGATTATTATTCATGCCAAACGGTGCTAGCATTTCAACTAATTCCGGAAAATCCATGTCAACTTCTTCCCAATCGATCACTTCTTCTATTTGAAGTGTCGGGTGGAAATCAGCGGGTGTTAACTCACTCTCAGCTTGCTGATTAAGTTCTCGTCTCAATTCATCAATGTCTTCTGTACGTACGGTCATGCCTGCCGCTTGCGGGTGACCTCCAAAATGAACAAATAAATGCTTCAGTTCCATGCCATGTTTGAAAATATCAAAAGCAGGAATGCTTCTGGCGCTTCCTTTAGCTACTTGTTGTGTATTATCGATGCTTAACATCAGTGTCGGACGATGGTATTTATTGATGATTCGAGAAGCAACAATACCTAGCACTCCAGGATTCCAGTCCTCTTTTGCAATGACCAAAATCTGGTCATCTGAATAATTTGTCTCAATCATTTCATCTGCTTCTTCAAAAATCTGCTGAACAAGCTTCTGTCTTTCCTTATTAATTTGATCGATCTCTAGCGCCATTTCAGCGGCCAACACGGCATCTTTCTCCAATAACAGATCGACAGCCAATCCTGCGTCTTGTAATCGACCGACAGCATTTAACCGCGGACCAATGACAAATCCAATGTTTTCAGTTGTCATCGCACCAGTTAATTTACCAATATTTTTCAAGGCCATCAATCCGGGTAACTTCGTGTGAGTCAATGCTTTTAATCCTTCCCTCACAATCACCCGATTTTCGCCAATCATCGGTACCAAGTCTGCTACCGTACCAATTGAAGCCAGAGCTAGATAATCATCGTCCAATTTTCCAGTCAATGCGTGTGCCAATTTTAAGGCTACACCTGCTCCCGCCAAATCATTAAATGGGTATTGGTTCGATAATTTTGGATGGATCATTGCGACAGATTCAGGTAACTCATCTTGCTCTTCGTGGTGGTCTGTGATGATTAAATCCATCCCTAGCTCAATTGCTAGTTTCGCTTCTTCAGGGGCAGCAATACCGTTATCGACCGTGATAATCAAACTGACGCCATGCGCTTTGATTGCTTGAAAAGCTAGTTCATTCGGTCCATATCCTTCTGTAAAACGGTTCGGGATATAATAGTCTACATCTGCACCCATATTTCTTAAAGTTGAAACTAGAATAGCAGTAGAAGTCACACCATCTGCATCATAGTCTCCGTAGATCATGACTTTTTCCTTTGTTTGAATTGCTTTATGAATTCGTTTCACTGCTGTATCCATCTCTTCAAACAAAAATGGATCATGCATTTGTTTTTTCGTTGGATAAAGAAAAGTTTCTGCCTCTTCTTTACTATGTATCTTTCTCTTCGCCAACATGCGGTTGACAATCGGAGATGGATGAATCTGTGTTGGTTCATCAATCAGCTGATCGTTCACCAACCAATTCATTTTGCTCTCAAGCATAATAAAAACACCCCTAACGTATCTATTATACTAGAGGTCATTAGGGGTAGCAATAAAGATTAATGCCAATCCTTCTTCTGTTCATTTTCCGAATCTTCACCTTGTTGTTGATCTATTTTTTGGTCACCTTCGTAACTGGTATCATGATTTTCTTCAATCATTGATGTTTCTTCTTGTTCCAAGAGAGATTCATTTTCTTTTTTCAGCTGTCTGATCTCTTTTTTTAATTGATAAAATTTAGCATACGTCACGCTTGCAACAGCTAAGCAACCGAGTAAAGCAGACAATAATATAACAAGTATTAAAGGTGCGTCCGTCTGCACAAACAAGAAATCCACTTGCACCGGTTCAACATTAATTACAGCAAAGACCGCAATAATCAAGGCAAATAATAAAGTTAATATAATCCATGTTTGTTGCTTCATCATGGTCCCTCCTCTTCGCTTTTGTGCATTGTTCTTTATTTACCCGGTAAGTATGTGTGTTATTCGTTTGCTTTTATGATTACTCGGCTAATCACCAACCACTTCTGTGTGATGCTCACTTTAGTCAGTAAAAGTTACAAAAAGACCCGAACGGATGATAAAAGCATGTTCGGGTCTAAAACTTGCTATTTTGTTTTAAACTTGAGGGCCACCGGATGGTTTTTTCTTCTTTTGAATAATTGGATTGGACTCAATATTTTTTCCTCTCCATACTAACCATAGCTGAGCCGCCAAGAACAAGGATGAATACGTTCCTGCAATCAAACCAACGATTAAGGCAAAGGAGAAGTAAGTGATGGCTTGAGCACCAAAGATAAACAGCATGACCGCTGCAAACACAACAGTAATTACTGTGTTAAAGCTACGCGTCAACGTCTGCATCAAGCTTTTATTAACGACGTGAGCTAACTGCTTGAATGACTTGACTCGTTTTTCAAGACTCAAATTCTCCCTAATCCGATCAAACGTAACAATCGTATCATTGATGGAATAACCGACAAT
This sequence comes from Allobacillus sp. SKP2-8, assembly GCF_007559355.1. Lineage (NCBI taxonomy): Bacteria > Bacillati > Bacillota > Bacilli > Caryophanales > Bacillaceae > Allobacillus > Allobacillus sp. SKP2-8. The sequence goes on from NZ_VMHF01000002.1 coordinate 96,664, forward strand.
AGTTAAGATCGCTGCAATAATCGTAATATCAAACTCAAACTGGAAAATACTGAATAACGCCAAGATAAAGAATGCATCATGCAGTAATGCGATAATCGCCGTTATCGCAAATATCAATTCAAATCGGATGGCGACATAGATCACAATACCAATTGAAGCAATCAATACGGCATAAACGGCATTTTTGGCCAGCTCTTGTCCCACCTGAGGTGAAACGGTACTGACACTCGGTTGGTTTCCGTATAGTTCTTGAAAATGATTGTTGACTTCAGCAATCTCATCTTGTGAAAGTACTTTGTCAAAACGGACCATCGCCATTTCTTCGTTGTCCCCAGCAAGTACTAGTTGTTTTGGTTCATGTCCGAGTTCCTCAAACTCTGTACGGACCTCTTCCACTGTCAATTGGTTTTCAGCCATGACTTGAATTCTTGAACCACTTTCAAAATCGACTCCTAAGTTCAATCGCATCGTTGCCAAAAATATGGCTCCAACAATAATCAACAGAATTGACGTGCTGAAATAAATTTTACGGTGTTTCACAAAATCAAATGCTTTACCTAAGAAAGTCGGCTTGACTTCTTCCCCTTTACTAATATCCATGATTTCTTTTGGATTGACACCTAACCATCTTGGCTTATTGTTCAAGGCTTTACTTTTAATCCACAAATTCATCAATAACCTTGTACCATAAACAGCCGTAATGAAACTTAGTAATATACTGATGATTAACATCGTAGCAAAGCCTTTGACAGAGCTCGTACCAAAGATAAATAAAACAATTGCTGCTAAAATTGTTGTAATGTTCGCATCCAAAATCGTAGTAAATGAACGCTTATTACCAGCTTTTGCCGCTGAAGCGACGGTTTTTCCTGCCCGCAATTCTTCCTTCAGCCGTTCATACGTGATGATATTCGCATCGACAGCCATACCAACACCTAAAACGAGAGCGGCAATGCCCGGAAGCGTCAGTACACCATTGATTAGATTAAAGACGAGCAAAATCAAATAGATATACGCACTAAGTGAAATAACTGCGATAACACCTAGGAAACGGTAAACAATGATCATAAACACAAATATTAGAATAACCCCAAGAATTCCGGCAAAAACGGTTTTGTCGAAGGCTTGTTCACCAAATTGAGCCCCGACAGCGACAGAATAAACTTCTGTTAATTCTGCTGGTAATGAACCGGCGTTTAGCATATCCGCTAAATTTTTGGCTTCTTCAACGGTAAACGATCCGTCAATTTGAACATTTGTTCCAGGAATTGGATTACTTACACTAGGTGCTGAAATAAATTTCGGGTCTTCTTTCCCGTATTCTTCAGCAAAGGAGTCCCCTTCTTGATAGTCCAGCCAAATAACAATTAAATTTTGTGGATAAGGAACCTCGGCGGTTGGTCTACTCGGTAATTGAGAAACCTCACGCGTTAACTCTTCAAAGTTTTCGTATTCACTATTTGAAAAGTTTCTTTTCGTTTCTAATGTGACAATTGGTTGGTTAAATTCGTTAAAGTTTTGCTGTGCACTACCCTCAACCAGTTCTGAGCCGCCAAAATAAAACTCATCTTCTACACTTCGAAAAGACAAACTAGCCGTTGTCGAAAGTATTTCTCTTGCCTCATTTTGGTCACTCACACCAGCCAGTTGAACGCGTATCCGATTTTCACCTTCGATATCAATAACTGGTTCATTGACACCTAGTATATCCACCCGCTTATACAGGCTTTGTACAACAGCTTCCATCATTTGGTTATTTACTTCTTGATCGTCATCAATCGGTTCAACTTCATAAAGAATTTCAAACCCGCCTTGTAGGTCGAGACCAAGTGGAATATCTTTCGTAATTCCTTGGGTTGTCGTTCCGATTATTCCTCCTAAAAGTAGAACAATTAGAAAGAAGGCAATAATTCTGCCTTTTCTTTTCATATGTAAGACTCCTTCCTTGTTAACGTTGCTTCTGTTCGTTCATTTAACCGATTTATTTTAGACCTTCCTCAGTCGCAACTTCTAATGCCCCAATCTGTTGGAACAAATCATCATTATTTGCTTGCTTTTGCGCTTCGACAGTCAAATAACTCATATAGGTACTGCCGCTCAAATGCAAAATATCCTGTATAACTTGATGAAGCCTTAAGCGTTTTTCTTTTTTCCACACCTTTGCTAAGAGGCATGCCCAGGTTTCTTCCGCATTGACTCCATCATAGCCTAACAATTTTAGTTCATCTACTTTACTTTGTAAAACTTCACACGTTTCATTTCGCCATTCATCAACATGTCGAGTATAGTGATCCAATCGTTCGACGCCCCTGTCTATTTTGAATTGCAGTCCAATTAATAAAGGCTTAAGTAATTGACATCTTAAAGACTTGTCATGACTTGTACCTATTGAAGCATATAAATTATTGTACCTAAAATTTATTCATTTGAGAAGGCAGGGCCTATGAGATGTCCAAACAAACTTTTATTAAAGGTGCATTGATTTTAATTGTCGCGGGTATGATCAGCCGCTTACTTGGCTTTGTCAATCGCATGGTCATGGCCAGGTTATTAGGAGAGGAAGGCGTCGGAATCTACATGCTGACAGTTCCGGCATTATTATTGATGATTACATTATCCCAAGTAGGTATTCCGGTGGCCGTTTCTAAATTAGTCTCTGAAGCTGTTGCAATCAATGACAGAAAACGAATCAAAAAAATTCTTTATAGTTCATTTACCATTACAGTCAGTTTAAGTATTGTATTGACTATCTTTTTCGCCCTCTTCATTCCTGTCATTGCAGAGAGATTATTATTAGATGAACGGACATTATTACCGATGCTTGTGATGAGTCCGATTATAATCATCATTGCAATTTCGTCTGTATTACGTGGATATTTTCAAGGATTACAGAACATGAAGCCTCAAGCCTTTGCACAAGTCATCGAACAAGTCATTCGAATTGTACTCGTCGTCATCATGATTAAACTACTCTTGCCTTTTGGATTGGCTCATGCAGCAGCCGGTGCTATGGGGTCTGCTGTTCTTGGTGAACTCGCTTCATTAGCTTATATTTTTTATTGTTTTAAACGATCGCAGAAAAGAAGACAATTAACCGTTTCACGCTATCCATTCCGTTCATTGAAAAATACATATGTGAATATATTCCAAATTGCTTTGCCGACAGCAGGGAGCCGGATGATTGGCTCAATTACTTATTTCTTTGAACCCATTCTTGTGTCACAGAGTTTATTTATCGCAGGATATACCGTCTCACAAAGCACTTCTCTTTATGGGCAACTAACCGGCTTTGTCATGCCGCTTCTATTATTACCGACTTTTATCACCCACTCATTATCTGTCGCTTTAATTCCATCGGTTAGTGAATCAAACGCCTTAAAGCATCATCGAACCGTTCATTTTCGAATTACTCAAGCATTACGGCTATCCTTTGTATCTGGCGGACTGGCGACCATCTTATTTATGTTATTGTCTGCAAGTTTACTTCAACTGATCTATGGAACGAATAATGGTGCCGAATTTTTGAAGTTTATGGCTCCGTTTTTTATACTGTTGTATTTTCAAGCGCCACTCCAAGCTGCTCTTCAAGCGTTGAATTATGCCAAACATGCGATGATTAATAGCCTGATTGGTGCAATGGTTAAATTATCTGTTTTATGGTTACTCGCGACCAATCCGAATTTTGGTATCGATGGTGTCATTCTTTCGGTCGTTGTAGGGATATTGGTGGTTACGTTGTTGCACTTTGCTGCTTTATATCGTCTGATTCGATTCAAATTACCTGTTTCATTGATCATTCGAATGGGTTTTCTACTTACCCTCTTGTATATCGTTGGGAATTGGATCATCACAAACCATTCTTTTACATCTGACTTTCAATTAATTTTAGTTGTCTCGGTTAGTTTGGGAATCATGTATCTGATTGGTTTACTAATTATGAAGTTAGTGACCATAGAGGAGTGGAGACAACTCTTTCAAAGAAACTCAAAGTAAATGATCGTTGACTAGTTGCAGTTAAGAGACTAGGAACTGTTTTGAATGCTGCTAATCGGGGGTGGAGCTCAATTTTGAGCTCTACCCTTTTGGTGTTTCTGATTGAAGATAGCGCTCTAGGGTGCTCTATCTGCGATTAGAGCGCTTCTATTCAAAGATGGCACGAAGGATGGACACTTTATCTGTGATTAGCGTGCTTCTTTTGTAGAAGTTTACCAAGCTAGCTTCAGTAATAAACGTTGGTGTTTTTAGGTAGCTGTTTGCCTTCCTACTACCGTATTAATTGCCTCTGCTTCTTAACAAATTAAGAATGTCTTAAGCGCTGACTATTCAATATCAACGTTTATCACACAAAAAAACACCGACCGAAGTCAGTGCCTCTCCATTCGTCTAGCCATTTTGTTTTGAAGTAAATAACCGATTGCAGAAATTCCATCACCTAAAAATATCTTACGTATAGATAAATGGATGATAAAATCATCGATATCAATACGACTAGCATTCCGTAAGCCATAAACGTTATAAAACGAATCTTTATCTGGTGTGTGCTAGCTATTCCGGCAACGACGACATTGGCGGATGCTCCTAATAATGATCCATTCCCGCCGAGGCATGCGCCAAGTGCCAATGCCCACCACATCGAATCTGTTGCGACCACTCCATACTGTTCAAATTCAAACAAAACCGGGATCATCGCAGCGACATAGGGAATGTTGTCTAAGAATCCAGATAGCAAACCAGCTGACCATAAAATATACATGGACGATGTCATCGGTTCGCCACCTGTAATGTCCAAAAAGCTCTCTGCCATCCGATCAATCAAGCCGACCTCTTCCAAACCACCGACGAGCACAAACAGCCCAATGAAAAAAAACAATGTTGTCCATTCCATTTTTTCAAAAACCGTTTCAGTCATTTTATCTTTTTCCGATAAGAGTAATAATAATAAGGCTGAACAAAATGCAATCGTCGTCAGTTCAATATGTAAATACCCATGGAAGGTAAAACCAACGATTGTTAAACCTAATATAATAAGTGATTGATACAATAAGGGTGATTTTTTCAGTACATCTGTCGGTTTGATCTTTTCCATAGAGGCTGGGGCAGTTTGTGGCCGCAATTGTTTACGAAACAAAAATAATAATAGTGCCATGACAACAGTGAAGATGATGAGAATAATGGGCCCTAGATGAACAATAAATGAAATAAAGGTAAATCGTTCAACCGCTTGTCCGATCATAATATTCGGTGGATCACCAATCATGGTTGCTGTCCCACCAACATTTGAGAGGATAATCACCATGATCAAGTAGGGTACAGCAGGTAGATTTAATTGCTTCGTCATATTGATGATGACAGGTACAAGTAGCAAGACGGTCGTGACATTGTCCAACAACGCGGAACCGATTGCTGTCATCACTCCGATCCACAAAAACAGAGGAACCGGTTTTCCATTGACCTTTTGAATCATCCAAATCGATATAAACTCAAACACACCTGTTTTCTGTGTAATTGATATCAATACCATCATGGAAAATAATAAGACAATTGTACTCCAATCAACATAAGTCGATAACGCTTCGTCTACACTGAAAATATTGAACAAAATAAGAATTGCAGCTCCACTCAAAGCGACGAGTGCGCGGTTGATTTGATCCCAAAGCAAAAAAATATAACTGATAATGAATACAACTAACGTGATCACTAGTTCCATATCCTTGTCCCCTTTAGTCTCTCTTATCAAATAAGTACGTCTTTTTATAAGGAAACATGCATAATTTATAGCAATAGTCTTAATACAAAGGGGGACAAAGCATAATGAATAATCGATTACGTGGTATCTTATATGGAATTGCATCTATTCTAGTTCTTATGTTTTTCTGCAGTTTGATCATTGCTATGTTTGTGAAATTTACAGATTTATCAAGCACGACGTTAACATGGACAACCTTTATCGCGAGTATTCTCGTTTTGATGATTGGTGGATTTATCGCTGGTAGAAAAACGTTTCATAAAGGATGGCTAACAGGCCTTTTAACCGGGGCTATCTATGTGTTTGGGGTCATGTTTTATCAATTTCTAGCTTACGATTACTGGCTTGCTGATCGTCAAGCAACCTATTTTCTTATTTTCCTCATCGCTGCCATTACGGGGAGTATGTTTGGTGTGAATTTCTCTAAAAATGAAAGTTAAATGTTCTACTGACTTTCCTAAAAAGCGGTACTTAATCATAAGTTGGAGGCTGGGAAGAATCTTTGAAGTTGAGTCAGATTGAAACATTTTGGCAAAAAATACTTGCTTCGGAAACATACTGCCGCATTCAATTACTCAGAGCAAAGTAAGGCCTTTGGAAAGATTGGCTTTCGAATGAGTTAGAGAATGCATGTAAAAAAGAGCACTAACCGAGTAGACTTTTCAATTCGGTTGGTGCCGGTTTTTTTATGTAAGACAAGAAACGGATGATGGCAGGCATATTTGCGGATTAACACTGAAGGTTTGCGAATTAACGCTGAAGCTCCGCTAATTAACACTGAAGATTCGCTAATTAACACTGAAGCCTTGCGATTTAACCCTGAAGATCCACAATTTAACACTGAAGCCCTGCAAATTAACACTGAAGCCCCACAAATTAACACTGAAGGCCCGCAGATTAACACTGAGATCCACAATTTAACACTGAAGCTCCACAAATTAACACT